>JAXDJM010000249.1:0-18654 GCA_034665605.1 Actinomycetota bacterium
GTCACGGCGACCTCATCAACCAGAGATTGAAGGAGGGCTTCCGACATCACTCGCCGGCTGTTGAAGCCCTGGCTGTCGGGCTTGTCGGCGGCGTCCGCGGCCGCGCTGGACGGGTCGGTGACGGTAACGACTATCCGGTCGGGCTCTTCGCTCCACCCGACCACAACCGGCGCGGTCGATCCGTCCTCTTCGGCCCCCAGGACCGCGTTGGCGCACGCCTCCGAGGCGGCGATCTTCAGGTCGTCCACGGCTTCTTCCGACAACCCGGCCGTGCGGCCCAACGAGGAAACAGCAAGACGAACGACGCCTACGTAGATGGAACGGGGAGGTATCTCGAGCTCGACGAGCGGCACCACGGTGCTAACTAGCGGCCCCCGCGGCTTCCTCGACGGATTCGTGGATGGGAAAGACCTTGGTGAGACCCGTGATCTTGAAGATCTTCAGGATCTTGTCCTGCGTGCACACGAGAGACAGGGTCCCATCGTGCGCTTTCACTCGCTTCAGCGCACCTACCAGGACCCCGAGGCCCGTCGAATCCAGGAAATCGACCCCCTCGAGGTTCACGACCACGTCGTAAGACCCCTCGGACACGAGCTCGATCAACTTCTCCCGCAGCTTCGGAGCGGTATAGACGTCGATCTCGCCTTTGACGTCGACCACGGAATGTGAATCGACTTTCCTCACGTCTAAGCCGAGCTCCATCGCTACCGTCCTTCCATGAGGCCTGATCAGATTTGGGTGCGGCGAGGCATCCTACCCACCGCCCGGTGACCCCAAGCCTGCGGATTGCCGCCGGGTGCAGGCGGCGCTCGACTAACCTCATCCCGCCCGACATGACTTGTTTCCAAACACTCCCATGAGCTACATAGCCACAGTGGAACGCGACTCTTTGATCCTCCAAGTCCTCATCGGCATCGTGATCGCCGCCCTGGTCGGGACCGTGACCGTCGTCCTGGTGGCCAATCACGGCCGTGGGGGGAAACTGTCGGCCACGAGCGGGGTGACCTCTCCATCCATCCATCAGGCTCCGTGGAAGACGCACATTTTCCCGGCGGGTGCTTTCGGTGGAGTCTCTAAGAAGGACCTGAAGCTCGTTCGGTCCCAAGCAAAGCCGGTAACGAGCGTGATCGAGCGCTCACTCGACGCCCTCGTACTCGACCCGCCGTCGGCAAAAAGAGTCCTTCGAGACACGTTCACTCCTCCGGCAGCGGCGGGGATACTCGGCAGTCACTTCGGTGCGCCGGCCGGGGCGACGGGACTCAGAACCACGTTGCGCTCCGCGCAGGTCGGGATCCAAACCCAAGGAGCTCAAGCGGCGGCGGCCAAGGTCCGCATCGCGTTCCACGCAACCGTTAAAGGCCACGTCGCGCGCGTATCGCAAGCTGCCACCTTGTGGCTGCAGCGATCGCACCACGCGTGGCACGTGGTCGGCTTCGACGTCGCCCAGGGCCCGCAGGTCCATCACTCACACCGAGGCTCGAAGCATGGTGGGGCCGGAGGAAAAGGTAAGCACGCACACCACGGGAAACATCAGTGAAGCGGGCACTCGCTCTGAGCATTTCTGTCGGGCTCGTGTGCGTGCTCGTCCCGATGTTTGGCGCGGCCACGGTCGCTTCGCCCGTCCTTGTTGGGCGCGTCCACGCGAGCTACCAACCGAACGACGGCAAGATCTTCATCTTGGTTATCGGCAACGACGCTCGTAGCGGGAATCCCGATGCAGCACGCGCCGATGCCCTACACATCGTCGGGATAAACACACACACGATGCGCGGAGGCATCCTCAACTTCCCGCGCGATTCTTGGATCGATATCCCGGGTCATGGTCTCGCGAAGATCAACGAGACGCTTCAGGATGGGGGCCCGGCGCTCGTTGCCTCCACCTTGGAGCAGATGACCGGCATCCATATCGACTACTGGGTGATGACCGGATTCCAAGGCTTCGTGGGCTTGCTCAAACGCGTCGGAGGGATCCCCGTCCGCGTCCCGATCGATCTCAACGACCCCAGCGGATCGGGAGCATCGATGAGCGCCGGCTATCAAAAGCTCTACGGGCTGGCGGCACTTTCGTTCGTGCGCGATCGTCACGACTTTCCCAATGGTGACCTCGATCGGACTACCAACCAGGGGAAGTTCCTAGTGGGGATGCTCAAGAAGCTACGCGGTCAGGTCACCGACAACCCCGCGGAAGTCTTCAAGTGGATCGCGGCCGGTCGTCAATACACGCGCTTCGATCTGCCTGCGGACGAGATGTTCCGCTTGGGGATCCTCGCCACTCAATTGAAGCCGAGCAACATCCACGTCGTAACCGTCCCCGCGACTACCGGCACGGTGGGGGCCGAAAGCGTCGTCTACATCTCGTCGGGTGCGAACGCGATCTACGCGCGCTTCAGGAAGAACGGATCTCTCTAACCCACTTCAGGGCAAGACCGACTTCAAACGAGCTGAAGTTGCTCCGCGAGATCGGCTGCCGACAGAGGACGCCCGGTTGCGTCCTCAACTATGTGGTCCCAACTAGCCTCGGACCCTCTGGCGAATATCTTTTCCACCAGCCACCGGCCCGCGTCCGCATTCGCGACGAACCCGCCGCACTGCTGCTCGATCGTGTTGCGCAGCTGGGATGCAAGCATCTCGCCCAACAGATAGTTGTGGTAGTAGACCGGCGCAACTGCCAGGTGGATCTTGGACGCCCAGCGGCCCGGGCGTTTCTCATCTTTGACATCTGCAGGCACGTCGACGAGCTGGAACCGCTCGACAAGCTCCCACCACAGCGCGTCGAGATCCCCTTCCGGATCGGAATAAAGAGCGCGTTCGAAGTGCGTCATGACGAGGCCCCAGCGCGCGAACAGCAAACTGTGGGCGGCCGTGGCGCGGACGAGTTCGTCTGCGATCGAGGCAACCGCATCACCGTCCAGTTGCGCGATCGTCGTGAGCCATTCGGGGTCGCGTGCGAGTCTGCCGGATGAGATCGCGATCGCTTCGGTAACGAACGTGTGGGCCGCGCGACGCAAGAGATAGGGCAGGTCGGGGGAAACCGACATGTCGTAGGCAGCGTGACCGCTTTCGTGGAGCATGACCTCGACCCAGTGCTCGCCCGGCACGACGTTTGCAAGTACTCGCACGTCCTTGCCCGAGCGATCGATATCCAAGCAGAACGCGTGCTGACACTTGTTCTCTTTGGGATAGATATCGCTAACCTCAAGCATGCGCGAAACATCTATCCCCCACGCAGCGAACGTTCTCAGCGCTAGATCGGATGCAGACAGTTCGGCCAGGTGCGAGTCGAGACTGACGCTCCCATCTGCAGGAAGAGCCTGAAAGAACGGGTCTGCGTAATGCCACGGATGTATGTCCTCGGTCCCGAACCGGCGGCGCAGGTTGTCGTCGAGAGCGGACTTCCATCGCCGGAACGGCCCGTCGGTGAGATGTTCGAGCTCGTCGAGGATGCCGAACAACCACGCTTCATCGAACTCCTGCAGAGACAACGACATCCTGTAGTAGTCGTCGAACCCAAGGTCGCGTGCGGCCTCGTTACGTAGACGAACGATCTCGAGGACGCGGCCCGCCACCACCGTGCCGACTTCTTTAGACGCTTCCCAGGCCCTTTTTCTGAGCGGGACGTCGTCGGACTCTTTGAGGATCTCGATGAGCTCATTGTCGGTGTACCTACGGCCTTCGATCTCGGGACGGTACGCGGCGAATTCACTCTCGACCTGTGTTGACAGCTCGACCAGCGCTGCCCGCTGACCTTCATCCATCTGATTGCCCGTCAGCGACAAGCGAAGGACCTCGAGCTCTCGACGCAACACCGGTTCGTGCAATTCGGTTGCAAGAGCTTGTTGGACGGCGGCTAAAGCTTCGGGATCGCCCTTGAGCTTCCGCAACTCGAGCTCTAGCTGTGCGCGGGCCCGGTCGTGCTCCGCACTGGCTTCGATCTGTGAGTCCCAGTAAGCGCGATGGAACTCGACTTCGATTGCCTGGATCCTCTCTTGGAGGTCCTCGACCAAGCGGTGCGGTGCCGTTACGTCGATGGTGCTTCCCTCCTCGCTAGGCGCGGCATCCTAGCGAGCCTTGTACCCGCTCCGGAAGCCGGCTATCCCCGAGACCCTGACAGTTCGAAGTGCCACGATTCGTTGGGCAATGGGCGCCACAGCGGAAGGTGCAGTTCGGCTATCAATCTCACCGCCAGGTTGAGGTCGCCGCCGAGATCCACTGCCAGACCCCTTTCATGCATCGAGGTGCCCGGCGGAGCGACCCAGTTATCCGCAATCTCGGGATCGCCGTACTTCGCGAGCGCCGCGTCCCAGAGTTGTTGCTGCTCGGCGGGCGAGCGGTATCCGGAGACGAACGTGATGTGGTGATCGCCCGCGGCGAGCAGCCGAGAGACTGCTGCCGCCAGTCGAGGGTTGAGGCCGTGCGTGTCGAGTGCACTGGTCGCGGCCATCAGTTTCGTCGGATCCAGAACTGCGCGCGCGGTGGCGCTCGTATTGTCGATGGTGACCGTCACTTGCGCAGCGGTTGCACCAGGCGGACAGAGACACGAAACAAGTGTTGCGTCGTTTTCCTCCGCGAAGGCGCGAGCTTGGGCCTCGGGTTCGCCCCGACCGTAAGGTCCACTCTCGGCCGCTGCCGCAAGCGCGGCTGCATCGGCAGCCGTCTGCGCACGCATTCGGGAACCCGAAACGGACGCGAGATCGCGCTCGAACGTGGCGAGACCGATGCTCAACACGATCGACAGTGACATGACGATCAAGCTCATGGAACCTCGATCCGCATAGTCGCCCGGGCGTTGAGCGTGAAGTCATCGAAAAGCCCACCGACCAAGGGCAGGCGTGCAGCAGGCCGGTACCGGACGGAAACCGTCAGCGGGCGGCCGGCGGTGCGCAGAGCGGGAGCGGGAGAGATCGTTATGTCGAGCGGATGCAAACCCGCGTCCTCCGCGGCCCTGTCCACGGCTGCGGCATCGGGATCTACAACTGCCGTGCGAACGGCGTCCCGCGCGGCATGCCATAACCGGACCTGGTCCGACACGATCCCACCCGTTTCCACGAGCGCTGCGACCAAGAACGCGACAAGCGGAAGGCACAACGCGAGCTCTAGCGTCGCCTGCCCTCGGTCGTCGGACATCTCAGCCCTGCGCGCGCTGGATCAGCGACGAGATGATCGTGTGGAAGACCTGTGTCAGCGCGCCGGACTTGACGAACGCGGCGAAGACTCCGACAACGATGCCTGCCACGAGCAGCACGAGTGCGTATTCGGCAGTCGTTTGGCCACCTTCTCGCATCGCACCGCGAGAAAGGAAGGAAGAGACGAAGCGCATCGGGCACCTCCAGGAGTTGGGCCGGTACGTTCCGGCCGGTGCTGCAATCCAAGAGGATGGATCAGGCGCGCGCTGTGACGAGAATCACGTGCGGATCAAGTGCCCGACTGAGTCAAGTGAAGCGTGTCGCCCGTCACAACTCCCCATTTGCCGAACGATCCCTGGTTCACTTCCAGCGCACCGCTGTAAGGAACCCCAGGGTTGTACGTCCGGCACGGAGATTTCGTACAAGGATCCATATCGAGGATGCTTTCGATCTTGCCGTTCACATCGAAGAACGCGATCGATAGCGGGATCTTCGTGTCCTTCATGTAGAAGCTCAAAGTCGTTTTCGACTGGAACAGAAAGATCATCCCCGCATCTGATGGGATGGAAGTCCGATTCATCAATCCGTAACTCCACTGGGGCCCCGTCTGTGCGACAAGAACGTGGACGAGCACGCTTCCATGTGACGTATCGATGAGAACGGTGCCGGTATTGAAACTTGGAGACGGAGCGGCACTCGCGGACGGGGTTGGACCTTGCCCGCCGTACCCACACGACGACAAGATGAGGCAACAGATGACTGCCGCGCGCCACTTAGGCATACGACCAGATTGCCATTGTTCAGCCGGTTGCGAGACCTCTCAAGAACGGAATGATCGCGAGCACCCCGAATGCCGGCAGGACGCAGAGCGTCAACGGCAGCACCATCCGCACGGGTGCACGGCGCAGAGCCGTCTCGAACTCCACCCGAGATTCGCGCCGTCGGCGCGCCGCGAGGATCCTCAGAGTCCTGCTGATAGGAGTTCCAAGTGAGTGAGCGCGATCCAGGGGGTCGCCGAGCAGGGCCAGGCGCGGCTCCCCACATCTCCGCAGCGAGTCACCGAGGGCGCATCCCATCTCGACCAGACGTCGCGCTCTCTGTGCGGGCTCGCGCACCGACGGTGGTGCGCACTCGAGGGCGACGAGGGTGGAGACCGGGATCGACGATCCACCATCGCACGATGCCGCGATCATGTCGGCGATCGATGCCACGGGGTCGTCCGTGACCGGCTCGGGCACCAGACTGCTCATCCATCTCATCCCAACGGCGACCAGTGATCCGCCGATCGCGATCGTTGCGAGACCCACAGGATCGAACAACGCCACATGAGCCGCAGGTGCAAGCAAGAGCGCGAGCAACGGCAACCCCGCGACCAGTCGTGCTTGTAGCTTGGTGCCCGCAGTCGCGGCCCCTACCGAACCTTGCTCGTGCGCTCGATATTCGATGGCACGCGCCAGCGCGTCCAACAAGACGACCGGTTCCAAGCCTGCGCGTGCCTGCAGGGAGCAGATCGACGCGAGTGCGGTGGTGTCTTCGCCGAAACATCGAGCCCTGCGAACCGCCGTCTCGGTGTCGACCGACAGCAAGAGCTCGTTCCGTAAACGATGCAAGTCGTCATGCATCGGGGCCGGGGCAACGTCTGCCCAGGTGCACAGAGCCGCTCTAAGTGAATGGCCCGAGCGGATGAGATCAGCAAGAGCAGCGATCGCAGCTGCCCGCTGGGAAAGCTCAGTCACACTTCGAGGATCTCGGCAACGCTCCGAAGGCCCGCCGTGCGTTTGAGATGGATGACGAGATCGAATGCTCCCTCGACACGACGCGTGAATGTCGTTGCAGGAGACCGAGCGGCAAAGGCGGCCAGTTCCGCGATCCGGTCGAGGGCTTCACGCGCGCTGCCCGAGTGAACCGTGAGCATCGATCCGGGATGACCGGTTGAGAGAGCGTTCAAGGCCGGGAGGGCTTCCGGCCCCCGGACCTCCCCGACGATCAGTCGGTCCGGCCGCATCCGCAGAGCCGCGCGAACGAGATCGTCCAGATCCACGCCGCCTCTACCTTCGTGATTCTTCTGGAGCGCCGCGAGCGTCACCGCGTGCGCGCATGCGGGACGCAACTCACGCGCTTGCTCGACGACAACGACCCTTTGCGTTTCAGGGACAAGATCCATCAAGGCGTTGAGTAGCGTGGTCTTTCCCGAGCCCGTCGACCCGCAGATGCAGATCGTCCGGCGATCGGCGACTGCGGTTTGGATCGTGTCGAGCTGTGCCGAGGTCATCATGCGAAGGCTTTGGAGATCAGACAGGGTCAGAGCAGTCTTTGGAAATCGCCGGAGGGAGATAGTCGGCCGATCGCTGATCGGAGGAACGACGACATGAAGGCGCGTTCCGTCGGGAAGCCGTGCGTCGCAGATCGGTGAAGACCTATCGGCGCGGCCCCCAGATCGCAGCAACAGCCGCGCGGTGAACGAATCGAGATGAGCATCGTCCTCGAAGGCAAGACGGGTCCTGCACAAAGCTCCCTTGCGTTCGATCCACACTTCGTTGGGTGCATTGATCAAGACGTCGGTGACCTCAGGATCGGCCATCACTTGAGTCAGGGGGCCATAACCGTCGATCTCGTCCGACAACCTGCCGACGGCATCGCCGAGCTGGCCTTCGGGAACCCTGTCGGCCAGTACCCCCCGGAGGGCCAAGCGTCGCTCGGCAGCGTCGAGATCCGCGAGGCCGTCGTGCTCGATGGCGATATCCAGGAGGTCGCGTCTCGTCATAGCTCCAACTGTTCGCACAGACCCTGGAAGGCCCACCACCATCTCGTCCACGAATGAGCGATCAGACGTCCCTCGTCCTCGGCATCGCGCAATGCTGGACAGTGCGGAAGTTCGACGGCGATAGACGTTTCGAGTATCTCTTCGAGCTCCGCCCGGGACGTCTCTCCCCCGCGGCCCAATCGGTTCGTTGCAACTACCCAGCGACCGTCGTCGGACCACAACAAGCGCCGCGACATGTGCGCTGCGGGCTTGGTCGGAGACAACACGAGCACGCGCACGGCATTCTCGACTGGGGGCCGCGCGGTTCCCGCGTCGATGACGACACGATCGAATACGACAGAGCTTCTGTGGACGATCTCCGCGACTTCGCCTTTGTCTGATGGCGGGGCCAACAAGACACGGAACCCGTGGGTCGTCGGTAACGCGGCGAGTAGTAGGTCGTCGCCTGCGTCGCTCCAGGATTTCGATTCCTCGAACGGGACGCCGATTCGATAGCGCGTGGCGCTGCCAGGTTGTGCATCCACCAAACAGACGTCTGCCTTACCCGCCGCGTATGCCGCCAGGTGAGCGGCCACCGTGGTAGCGCCTTGTCCTCCGCCGGCGGCAGACACGGAGACGATCCGTTGCGGGGAAACGGTCTCACGGATGCTGCGTACAGCGCGACCCGGATCGGCCGGCTCGAACAAGATCCCGGCTCCCGGATATCTATCCGCTCCCCACACGACTACATCCGTGTCGGGACGCTCGTTCGATTCGAGCGACACGATCCACGAAGAGGGCGCTCCCTCGAACGCTCGCGCTGCTGCATCTCTTATCGAAGGATCGTCCGAAACGACTGCTACACGAGTCACGCGAGGACGGTCTCGCGTTCGCTTCCGTGGGTCAGTGGCCGCTTTCACACGGACGAGGAGCGGGTTTAATGGCGGCGCTCATGGAAGCAGCATTCTTCGATCTCGACAAAACGATCATCGCCAGATCCAGCGCTCTGGCGCTCGGAAGATCGTTCTTTCGAGAAGGGCTCATCGGCCGCTCTGACCTGTTGAAGGGCATGTACGCCCAACTTGTGTTCCACCTGATGGGTGCCGATGAACAGAAGATGGAGCGCATGCGGGAGGATGCCGCCCGCCTGACTTCTGGCTGGGAGCAGGACAAGGTCCGACAGGTCGTAAACGAGGTCCTAGACGAGGTGATTTCGCCGTTGATCTACGCCGAGGCGCTGGAGTTGATAGTCGACCATCACGAGGCGGGACGCCTCGTGTGCATCGTCTCGTCCTCCCCAGAAGAGATCGTCGAGCCCCTGGCTCGCATGGTCGGCGCCGATGACTGGATTGCCACGCGAGCCGAGGTGTCCGAGGGGCGGTTCACCGGCCAACTCGAGTTCTACGCATACGGCCCCCACAAGGCGGCCGCGATCGGCTCCCTCGCCGCCGAGAGGGGCATCGACCTTGACGGGTCCTACGCCTACACCGACTCGGCGACCGACCTCCCGATGCTCGAGCTCGTCGGCCATCCGGTGGCCGTCAATCCGGACCGGGACCTGAGGAAGCTGGCTGATTCCAGAAACTGGCAGATAGAGACTTTCAAGAATCCGGTGTCACTTCGGGATCGCCTGCCGTCGATAGAGATACCGCAGGTCACAGCCCAGAACGCAGCCATCGCGGCAGCCGGAGTTGCGGCCGTTGCGGCCGGCGCGTGGTGGATCACAAGGAAATCCGGTGGCAAGAGCGAATAAGGTGAAGGAGATGACTAGCGCGCATCGCGGGATTTCACTGGCGCGCGTCCTGACTGCGGTAATCACGTGTGGGACGCTCGCGGCGTCGACCTTCTTCGTAGGAGGCGGCGCCTCTTTCGCATCCCCCAGTCAGTCACAGCTCACCGCGGCCCAGCAGCGTCTCGACGCGCTGGGCCAGAAGTTGAGCGCCGCCGACGAGCAGCTCAACCAATCGCAGAACAAGTTGAACACCTTGCAGAGCAAAGAGCAGCAAGTCGCGACCGAAGTAGGCCAACTCGAGAAGGACATGGCCGGCAAGCAAGCCGACGCCGTCGCTCTCGCGAAGCAGCTTTACGAGGGTGGCGGATCGTCGAGCGCCCTCGAAGCGGTGCTCGGCGCACAAAGCCTCGACGCGGCGGAGAACAGGCTGCAGTACTTACGGTCGTCGCAAGCCGTCCAGGTACAGGTCTTCGAGAAACTGGCCGTCGATCAGAAGCTCTTGGATCACAAGCTCGCCGAGCTCGACCAGGCGCGGCAGGATGCACAGTCCGAGACGACGCGACTGGCGGACATCAAGTCGAACCTCGAGCAAGAAGTTGCAAGCAGCAAAGATGAAGTCGCGCACTTGCAACACGAGATCGATGCGGCCGCTGCAGCTGCACGAGCGCAAGCTCTCCAAGCAGCGACCCAATCGATTGCCGTCGCGCCCGCGAACTACATCGCCAATCCCGCGGCCGCTTCGAACCCCAGCGCGCAGGTCGCCGTACAAGCGGCGCTGTCACAGGTCGGCAAGCCTTACGTGTGGGGTGCAGCCGGACCGAACTCCTACGACTGCTCGGGCCTCACGATGTGGTCGTGGGCGCACGCCGGTGTCTCGCTACCCCACAGCTCCGCGGCGCAATACTCGGTCACGGCACGCGTGTCGACCTCGGCCCTCGAGCCCGGTGATCTCGTCTTCTATTACTCGCCGATCCACCATGTGGCGATGTACATCGGCAACGGCCAGATGGTCGAGGCGCCCTACACCGGTGCCAGCGTGAGAGTGGTACCGCTGCGTACGTCGGACCTGGTCGGAGCCGGCCGCCCGTAACGCACCCCCCGCCGAGGTCAGTGACGTTTCGAACCCGGCCCCGTTAGCTGCACGTCTCCGTGGCGCGTGATGAAGAACACCTGCCACGTATAGAACTCGTAGTACATCGTCGGGTCGGCCTGGATGCGATGCATGTAAGTCAGAACGGCATCCACGTAGGCCTTTGAATTGTTGTACGAATAAAGCGCGTTGTGCATGTCGTGCGGCCCCCCGGATGCGTGCAGGTACCGCGCAGCGGCGACAATCGAGTCGTGCGGATCCCAGATGTCGCCTCCACCCCCGTATTGCTTCCACGTCGACGGTATGAATTGCATCGGGCCTTTGGCTCCTGCAGAGCTCGGACCGAGGATCCGCCCGAACTTGCTCTCGACGAAGTTCAACGCCGCGAGTGCTTGCCACTTGATGCCAAATCGGCGTTGCCCTTCTCGGTAGTAGCTCCTTAGATGCGCAGGAGACTCGGGCTTCGCCAAACGGAAGTGGGGAACGTGCTTTACCGGCTTGGTCACGAGTGACCGCAGGGCCGTTTGAGCATGCAGGATCGAGCGCGCCGACGCCTTGATCGAACCGCTCAGGTGCTCGACGACTTTCTTTCCGAGGTGGGTATCGCTTGCCATCGCGCGGTAGATGCGCTGCTGATAGAGACCTTCCAACAACATCCGCCGGTCGGGCTTGTTCGCACTCTGGAAACGCGTATGGATGTCCGTAATCAGGGCGTTGGTCACGTCGGTTAGGTCCGATGCAAGGTTGCGCGGCTTGCCGGGGAGCTTTGCATGGGGGCCGGGTGGTTGATAGCTCTGTGGGCTCGGAGCGCCGGGCTCGGCCGGTTGGCCCATGACGCTGGTCCCGGCACACGCCGAGACGATCATCAAAGCGAGAACCGCCACACCCACGCGTTTCATTCGGTCAGCGTAACGGCGGAGCGCTTAAATCGATGCGCTCTCCGCCATCTCGGGATCCACAACCGGGCCCACCTCTTCTTGAGGCTGTGGCACTCGCTCCGTACGGACGATGAATGCAACCGAGAACACGATGACGGCGGCCCCGATGAGCATGGTCGCGGTGATCTTCTCGGACAGGATCAGCGATCCGAGGATGATCGCGACGACCGGGTTGACGTACGCATACGTGGCGACACGCGAGATCGGGGCACGCTGCAGGAGCCACACGTAAGCGGTGAAGGCAAGAATCGATCCGGCGAAGACCAGGTACAGCCAACCCGCAAGCGATGCTCCCGATACAGCAGATATCGAGAAATGCTCCCCCGTCGCGAAACCCGTCAACATGATGATGGCCCCGCCCGTCAGCATCTGCATGGTGGTCGACACGAACGGATCTGCCGGGAGCGGCACCTTGCGCGAGAAGAAGGACCCCGTCGCCCATGACGCGGACGCGATGACCAGCAGAAGGAGAGCGAACGTCGTTGCCTGACCGCCTCCGCCGCGACGCGCAACCAGGAGCGCAACACCCGCAAAGCCGACGGCGACGCCGGCAAGCGTTCCGGCACTGACGCGGTCTCGAACGACGACGCGCCACAGGACTACCCATAGCGGCACGGAGGCGATGATCAAAGCGGCGATGCTCGACGGCGCTCCCTTCTGCTCGGCGATCGTCACGATCCCGTTACCGCCGAGGAGGAGGGCGGCCGCCACCAGCGCCGATGCGGCCAGCTCCGGGACGGACACCTTCAGGTGTCTCCATCCGCGACGGTAGGCAAGCCACAGGAACATGATCGTGCCGGCCGCGAGGAAGCGGGCGCCGGCCCCCAAAAACGGAGGGATCGTTTCGACCACCACGCGAATCGCGAGGTAAGTCGAACCCCATACGAGGTACACGGTCCACAGGGCGATCCAGATCTGCCATGCGGGCGCGCCCTTGGGTTGGCGGAACTGGATGGTCACGTCGCGGCGAACCCGGACCGGGTGACCCCTATTCCAGATCTGTCGAAAGTTCTAACAAACGAAGGGTCCAAACGCGGCGCACCCCTGCGATGGCCGCCGGCCCCCGAAGTTTTGCAAGTCGCCCTACGGACCAACCTCATCACCTCCTGGGATAACAACGCCGGTGAGGGCGCAACCGTGAGGCGACGTTTCTAGTAATCGCACGCGTCGCGGATAATCGAGGGCATGGACAAAAACATCTTCAAAACCGGAATCTTGCTCGCCGCTCTCGGCGGGCTGCTGATCGGTGTGGGATCGCTTTTCGGGGGGAACGGAGCCTGGATCGGGTTCGGGATCGGCCTCGTGTTCACGATGGGGTCGTACTGGTTCTCCGACAAGATCGCCGTCAGGGCCGCCCGGGCCAAACCCGTAACCGAGCAAGAAGCTCCCGAGCTCTACCGGATCGTGCGCGAGCTGACAACTCAGGCGGGGATGCCGATGCCCGCTATCTACATGTCTCCGGCGACGCAGCCCAACGCGTTCGCCACCGGCCGCAACGAGCACCATGCGGCGGTTGCCGTGACCGAGGGCATCATGCCGCTCCTCACAGAGGACGAGCTGAAAGGCGTTCTGGCGCACGAGCTCTCTCACGTCCGCCACCACGACATCCTGATCACGTCGGTGGCCGCGTCGGTTGCACTCGGTATCACGATGATCGCCCGCATCGTCTTGTGGGGATCGATGTTCGGCTTCGGAGGCGACAATCGCCGGGGAGGCAACATCTTCGGCGCGCTCGCGCTGATGATCCTCGCCCCTCTCGCCGCGGGATTGCTCCAGATGGCATTGTCACGGTCGCGCGAATACGACGCAGATCTGGGTGGTGCACAACTGCTCGGGACCGGCGAGCCGCTTGCACGTGCGCTCGAGAAGATCGATGCCGCCGCTCGACAGGTACCGATGAATGTCGATCCCGCTCACGCGACCGCTTACATCATCAATCCGTTGACGGGTCGCAAGGTGAACTTCTCGACGCTCTACTCCACGCACCCGCCGACCGCAGACAGGATCGCGCGGCTGCGCTCGTACCATCCTTAGCGATCACATAAGCGACAGTTGTTCACTCTTCAGTGACGCGATCTCGCGCCGAGCGCGTCCGGTCCAGCGGCTTTCAGGTAGCCGGTGGCCCGAGCGGGGGCCTACCGACTTCTTGATCGCAGCAACCCGCTGCGACAGCTCGGCGCGCTGGGACCTGGGAGCGTTGGAGCCGGGATACATCCGAACGTAACGCTCCACGAGGTCCGGATAGTTGTCCGCGAGCCACTCCATGTAGACCTCTTTCACTTTGGGGCGCAAGTGAAGAAGGATCGGCGAAACATGGGTTGCGCCCGCGTCGATCGCAGCCTCGACCACCTCGCGCAGTTGGTGCTCGCCGTCGCTGATGCCCGGAAGGATCGGTGCCACCATCACTCCACACGGGATCCCGGCAGCATTGAGCTGCGCCACGGCTTTCATTCGCTTACGCGGGTGGGGAGTTCCGGGCTCGCTCTTTCGCCACACATCTTCGTCGAGCGTTCCGATGGAGAACGCGGTAGACACGCTCGTCACCTGAGCAGCATCCATGAGCAGGTCGATGTCGCGCATAATCAATGTGCCCTTGGTCAGGATCGAGAACGGATTCCGGTACATCGCGAGCGTTTCGATGATCCTGGGCATTAGCTTGTAACGGCCCTCGGCGCGCTGATACGGATCGGTCGCGGTGCCCATCGCGATGTGGTCGCCGCCCCACTTCTTCGCGCGCAACTCTTTCTTGAGAAGCTCGGGGGCATTGACCTTCACGACGATCTTCGTTTCGAAGTCCCGACCTGCGTTCATGTCCATATAAGTGTGCGTAGCGCGGGCGAAACAAAAACTGCAGGCATGACTGCATCCGCGATAGGGGTTGATCGTCCAGTTGAACGGCAGATAGTTGCCCGGAACGTGATTGATGATCGACTTCGCCTCGGTCTCGATGAATTCGATCCCCTTGAAATGAGGCGTGTCGAAAGTTCGGCGGCGGAGCTCGAAGAGCTGCCCGGATTCCATGTCGCCAGTATATCGAACATATGTTCGCTATACCAGCTCGATCACCCCTCCGGCAGGGGGCGAACCGGGCGCAGATAAGGGATCAGCTCGACCGAGAAGATGGCGCCCAGGATCAACCCGGCCCCCAGCCACCCCCACGCCGACAGCGTCTCGCCTTTGAGGAGATAAGCGAACAGACCGGCGAATGCGGGCTCACTGGCGAGGATCAGCGCGGTGCGGGCGGGCGACGCATGCTGTTGCGCATAGGTCTGGATGAAGAAGGCGAGCGCGCTGGCGAATACAGCGGTGACTGCCAGCGCTATCCACACCGTCGAATCGTTCGGCACAACGAGGTCTCCGCCGGCGCCCGCGGCTATCAGCGACACTGCTCCGCAGATGGCCAGTTGCACGGTTAGCAACGCACCGACGTCGTATCCCGCACGCACTGCGGTGTCGGTAACGAGGATGTGGAACGCGAACGAAACCGCGCACCCCAACACCAAGAGGTCGCCTTCGACGCGGCCCCCCGACCCCGTGCCGGACAGAAGGTAGAGACCGAAGGCCGAAACGAGCGCGGCGATCCAAACAGCGCGCGGAGCACGATGTCGCATGAACATCGCGCCGAACACCGGAGTCAACACGACGAACAGGCCGGTGATGAACCCTGCGTGCGCGGCGGAGGTGCGATCGAGGCCAAAAGTCTGGAACATGTACCCCGCGGTCAGGAAGAACCCCATGACCGCAGCGGCGCGCAATCCCGACCACCCGAGGCTGTGCAACTGTTTTCGAAACCCGATGCCGACCATGGCTGCCGCCGGGATAAATCGGTAGGCCAGGAACGTCGTCGTGGGGATGTGAGCGATCGCGTCCTGAACCATGACGAACGTCAAGCCCCATACGACCGCGACACCGACCAGTGCGATCTCTGCTACGGGGAGCCGCCGGGTGTTCACGTCCGGGAACGCTACTTGCTGAGCGATGTCGGACGCGAAGAGGGCGCCGGTCTCCCGACGCCCTCTCTATGACCCCCGCTGACTCCGGATTAGCCGGAGACGTTCTTCTGTTCGACCTCGCCGCGCCAGGCACCGGTTTCCTTGCCGCGCTGCTCGATGAACTCCTTGAACCTGGTGAGATCACCCTTGGTCCGCGTTTTGACGACGCCGATCACATCGCCGAATCTCTCGATGATGCCGTCCGGCTCGTACTCGAGCTGCAACATCACCTTCGAGGAGTTGTCATCGATGCGATGGAACGTAACGACACCGGAGTTCGTGACACCGTCGATATTGGTCCACGCGATGCGCTGATCCGGAGTCTGCTCGGTGATCTTGGCGTCCCATTCCCGCTTTCGGCCTGCGATCTCGGCAACCCAATGCAGCGACACATCGTCAAGTTGCTTCACCTCTTGCACGCCTTCCATAAACCTCGGAAATTCTTCGAACTGCGTCCACTGGTTATACGCAGTGCGGACGGGCACACCTACTTCTATCGATTGCTCGATGGTCGACATGAAAAAACCTCCTCAGTTTTGAGTTGACGACCGGTATTAGGTACTTACCCGAAAAGGCATCTCGTCAATCGTTGTGCGCTTCGAGTGCAGACCGAAGCGAAGCGAGGTCGTGGGGGCCGAGCCAGCGTGCAATCGAGTCGAGCAGCGATTCAACCGTCACTTCGCGGCCCCCCGCCCGCAGACTCAACACCGTCTTATAGATGAACCCCCGGTACTCGGCAGGGATCGCGATACCTGCAACCGCTCCCGTGCGAGACCACTCGTCTTCAAGCTCTTTCAGCTCGGGCTGTTCCCACCACGGGCCGCGCGCGGCGCTCGCCAAATTCGATGAGCGCAACGGCACCACGTTGATCGGTTTGGAGCCGGGGCGTTTCCATGTCGGCTCGTCGTGATAGTCGGGCTCGAATAATGACCGCTTCTTGTCGATCGAAACCAGTTCCTCTTGTGATGCGAGGTGCAGGACGAGCCGCAACGTCCTCCCCAGCTCATCGGGAAGATTGCCGGCCGCCTTGTACGCGAGCGCGTCGCTTATCGAGAGCCTCTTCGCGTTGGTCGAGGGACTCTCGCGACCGCGGGTTCGCAGCAGCTCGAGCTCGAGATCATGCGAGCTCATCAGGTACCAGCCCTCGGCTAGCTCGAACGGTTCTGGCATCGAGCCACGCTACCGGTGTCACGACCTACCGCCACGCGTGGTTACCCTCGGGTCAGCGAGAGGGAGGTCTTAGATGTCCGAACAGGTGCGCTTCCACTTCGACCCGCTGTGCCCGTGGGCATGGCAGAGCTCCAAATGGATCCGTGAGGTCGAGAAGGTTCGACCGATCGACATCGAGTGGCGGCTGTTCAGTCTGAAGCTGATCAATGCAGGAACCGAAGATCCATTGAGCGATCGTCACTCGAAGGGCACTCCGGCGCTACGAACCCTGGCGATGGCGCGCCGAAAGACCGGGAACGAAGGCGTGGGCCGGGTCTACGACGCGATCGGAAGGCAGATCCACGATGGCAACGCCGAACCTTCGGCCGAAGTCCTAGCCCGCGCCGTGGAAGTTGCGGATCTGCCGCCGAGCATCGTCGAGGAAGCCTTGGCAGACGACACCACCATGGACGATGTCAGACGCGAGCACGACGCCGTAGTCGCAGCCGTCGGAGCATTCGGAGTACCGACCATCGTTCTGGAGTCGGGGCGCGGCATCTTCGGGCCTGTGGTGGCGCAAGCCCCAACGGGAGAGGCTGCCGGCGAGCTGTGGGATCACGTGCGTTACTTCATCGAGCTCGACGGGTTCTTCGAGCTCAAGAGGAACCGGGATCGTCGGCCCGGTTAACTCTGAGGGCTCAGAACTTAACGCGCGCCAGTCCCGTCAGATTCTTTTTGCCTTGCTTCGGCCAGAAGACGTTGAACTTGCCGGAGCAGCTCGGCGCGGTTAAGCGGAACCCCGACCGCGCGTTGAGGTTGGCCTTCGACACCGTCTTTTTTCCGCGTTTGAGAAGGACGCGGGTGAAGGGATGGTTGGGACGAACCTTCCCGCGAACCGCTTGCGGGGCTACGCATTGGGAGATCTTTCGCACCCTTACCTTGGCATGCACACCAACCGTCGTCGAGCGTGGTGTGTGACTCTTGCACGACCCCGAGTCGTGCGCGACGGCAGAGTAAGTGGCAGTCGTCTGTGAACTGGTTCTGTATTGCCAAGTGTTGGTTCTGCTCACCGCAGCTTTGGTTGTGAGCACTTTGGGGCGTCCTCCCGGAACGCGTTTGGTGATGGTGACGTGATACGGACGCTTACATCCTGCGTCGGCGGTGACATGCCCCGACAAGATGAACGGCTTCTTGAAAGTCACTTTGGACTGGCTGCTCGCGATCGACGTGCCAATAGAACCGCCATGTGGTGGTGGCGACGATGACGACGCCGAGGGTGAGACAGCCGATGCACTCGCGGACGCGCTTGCCGAGCCGGAGCCGCACGTCCCTCCGCCGACGGTCAGGCACACGCCGATATTCGCTCCAAGGCTGGCGTCGACCACGATGTACTGAGTTGCGGCCGGCACCGGTGCAGTTTCGTCCGCCGCGGCTGTAGACGTGTTGTCGATGTAGGCGCAGGTTTTGTCATAGAAGGCGAGATCGAGGTCGTAGGGAGCGGGGCTTGAACCCTTGGCGAGAGCAGTCTCGCCGTCGTGAGACTCGGGTAGTTGGAAGACCAGCCCATCGAGACCTTGGGATTGCGGTGGGAACGGCTGACCAAAGATGCACTCTCCTTGCCAGTCGTTTTCGGTTACCCCCCCGGTTTGAGCGGATCCAGGATTGGATCCGGTGATCGTGCCGGAGCCTGAGAACGGCTTGGTGGGCGCGGCCGCACTGGAAGAGATCAGCGAACCGAATACCGCCGTTGCCCCGAAGATCATCATCACCAACAAAGCGACCCACGACCGGCCGCGTTCGATCCTCTTAGAACTCACAAAAGCCCCCTGGCTGTTCCGTCGGAAATGACCTAATCGTCCTAATCGGGGGTTCGGCAGCCGAAAAGAA
>JAXDJM010000250.1:0-8106 GCA_034665605.1 Actinomycetota bacterium
GTGCCCGGCGAAAAGAAAGGCTTCCGGCATTCTTTTCGCATCTGCCGTCGCTCAGCGAGGGTATCTACGAAAAGAAAGCCTCAAGTGCAGTCGGGTAGCCACTCGAGGAAGAACGAATTGCCGTAGACGTCCTGGGACGAGCTCGTAAAGTTGCAGGTACCGCCGCCCCCGATGGTCCACTCGCCGTCGCGGAGGTTGTAGGAATAGATCTTGCCTTCACCATTCGTCGCACGCGCGTCCGTCAGGGAGATGTACCCGCGCGCGTCGCTCGAGGTAACGACGAAGCCCCACCGCCCTGCAAGCATGTTGCTATTCCCAGGGAGGTTGCCCGACGGAAAGAACCCGCTCTGAGATTCGTCGATCGTGTAATCGGGTGCATCTTCCGGGGACACCATGTTGAGTGCGACAACGTCGAAGCCTTGCTCGTGACGAACCTCGGCCCAGCAGCGAAACGTCATGTCGGGTTCGTCACGTCCGGTAGGCGGAGCCATCGAACCCGTGCGAGCCTCGCCGTTTGAGCCCGGGTGACACGCTTGAAAGGGACTTCCCGTAACGGACACCGCAGCATCGATGGCATCCGAGTCGCTATCGGGGGCACCGGGTTGTGCCACATCGAAGCTTGCTTCGGGCATATTGACTTTGAGCCCGCCACATACCGGCGTGAGAAACAAGGGCCCCGACCATCTAACCCGCGCGTCCTCTGAGATCATCCGTTTCGTTTGGTGGGGTCCCACTTCCAAACCCGGAACCGGTCCCTCCGTTCGAGGAGAGCTATCCCATAGAAGGTTGCGCTCCTGATCGCGGAACTCTAGATAGCCGAAGCCGTACGTGTTCTTGCGGTGGTCGGTCAGGTTGGTCACCGTGATACTCACGTGCGTCTTGTGCCCGGGCTTGAGCGTGCCATGTGGAAACGTAGCCGTGCATCGGAGGGTGCCCTTGTAGTTGACGGCCCACACGCGGACTGGGTCCGACTTGTCGGAGCGAGACGCCCCGGCCGCAGGCATCGCAATGAAGATCGCCACGACTAATGCAGCAACGCGAAGTGGCGTGCCCCTCATTCGTCCACGTTAACGCTGCCACCCTTCCGTGGACATAGAGGCCCGGAATCCGAGGCTCAGATGTACGCGGAACGAACTGGATCGGAGGTTCTCTCCGCGGATAGGTGCGGAAACCGACTCTGGTTGCGGTGAGAAGGTTCTCGTCGGTAGATCTTGAGGTAGGGCAGCCGGGTGAGAACGGGTGGTTAGCCGGTCGAGTAGACGTCGAGGCGGCGGGTGACTTCGATGGCGCGGCGCTCGAGTTCGGCGTAGTCGCCTTCGGCTGCGACGTCGGCGTCGAATACCGAGCCAGCGAACCCGACCAGCTCGGCCCCCGCGTCCAGGTAGCCGAGATAGTTCTCTGCGGTTAGCCCACCGGTCACGAGGATCGGGGTGCCATCGAGTGGACCCAGGACGTCGGCGATGTAGTTGGGCCCGCCGAGGCTCTCGCCCGGAAAGACCTTTACCCAGTCGGCCCCGGCTCGGCGAGCTTGGAAGATCTCGGTCGGGGTCGACGCTCCCATGGCGACCGGCAGCGATAGGTCGTGGGCGGCCTCGATGACTTCGGGGACGACGACCGGCGTGACGATGAACTCTGCTCCCGCGTCGTACGCCTCTTTGACCTGCTCGGGGGCCGTGATCGTCCCGGCACCGAGGATGGCGTCGATCCGCCCCGCCAGCTCGGCCATTGCGTCGGTGGCATTTGGCGTATTCATCGTGATCTCGACCGCCTCGAAACCGCCCCGCACCGCCGCGCCCGCGGCCTCGACCGCGTGCTCGGGAGCGCGCATGCGGAAGATCGCGATAACCGTGGCATCGCGTAGGCGGGCCGCCCTCGATTCGAAGAGCTTTTGGCTCATGCAGACAAACTACTAGACGGTCGAAAACAGCCCGTTACCAGCAGAACGAGCCTTACTTCGCGACAGAACTTGGGCGGAAGAACGGAAAGCTGTCACACCCCCGGTACAAGATTGACCGAGGATGGTCCAGCTGAAAGCGGATCCCTGGCGCCCCGATTTCGGGATGGGGGCCGAGATCGGCTTCGAAGAAGAGATGACACATGCGGTCGTCGACCCCGCGGTCGAGACGCTCGACTGGTCGCGGGCGATCGCGCCCCCTCCATGCGACCAGCAGCCGGTTGTCTTCGTCGATGGCGTGATGCGCACCGAGCTGCGGGTCATGGCCTCCGACAAGGACAAGCGCGCGTGGGGCCTCCTCGGCTCTTTCGCCGCGGGTGGCGTCAGGTGCGACGGAACGGCGACTTTCGTGGCCGAAGACGAGCCCATCGGCCGGGCACTCCTGCTTGGGGGCCGCGTCGAAGGGACCGCAGTTTCATTCGAAGTCGGCAATAGCTCACTCGTGTACCGCTGCCTAGGTGTTAGCGACGACTCGCCCACAGGTCTCAGGCGATCGCTGCAGCGGCTGATGCTCGCCGAAGAGCAACGGCTCGCGGCCAAGCTCGCGCACGACACGCTGGTGTTCGCAGACGGACCGCTTCACATGGATGGTTCCGCCGGTAAGGCCCCGGTGGTCGGCGTCGTGAAGCGCATGGTCAGCGCCTACCTCACCGGCGAATACGCGGACCTGCTCCCGCGATTGCGACCCGGCGAACGGACTCCACTCTTCGCGCTCGGGAATGGGGCCATCGACCGCTTCGCGTGGTACCTGCGGCTGATCCCACAGGACCGCGGATGGCACGAGCTTGCAGGACTCGTCCGTTGCGAGGTCCGGATGGAGCTCGGATTGGGGACCGCCGCGAAGATCGCCGACGAGGTCGCGTGTCACCTGCCGTCCTATGCGGGCCGGCCGGGGGTCGATCCCCGGGCTCCGCAGAACCTCACACCGGTCGGCGCGCTCGAAGGACGGCTCAAGCACCGGCTCGGTAGCTCTACGGTGATCGGGCGGGCACTACTTACGAAGCTGGCGGAGGAGAACGTCGATGGATGACACCTACATACCTACCGAGTCCGAACCCGTCGGGATGGTTCTCGGGACCGAGGATTCCACGCCGCTCGCGTTCTGGGTCGGCGTGTCGCCGGGTTCCTATCTGCAACTCGACGACGCAGTACTCGTCGAAACCGACGTGCCGGGCCGGGGGACGATCCGGATCTCTGGATTAGTTCAAGAGGTTCGCGCGCGCCATGAAGGCGTCGTGTTCGACTCCGACGTATTTCTCATCGACAAAGGTGTGCTTCCCGCGGGCATCTCACAGGCGGCGAAAGTCGTCGCGACCCGCGTCGAGCCCGAGATCTTCGTCCCACCGCTTCCCGGACAACAAGCATTGCGGGCACGGGGCAAGGATCGCGACGAAGCCCTGTACCTCGATCAGATCGAGCGACGGCTCGCCGCCGGCCTGTCGCGCGACTCCGAACCGATCTACATGGACCTCGATTTCCTCGATGGGTCGCGCGGCGCGCACGTCAACATCTCGGGGATCTCCGGTGTTGCGACCAAGACCACGTATGCGCTGTTCCTCCTGTACTCGCTCTTCCACTCCGAAGTGCTCGGGCCCTACCGCACCAACACCAAAGCCATCGTCTTCAACGTCAAGGGCGAAGACCTGCTGCACCTCGACAAGCCGAACGCCCGTCTGACCGACGAGCAACGCCGTTCGTACGAGCATCTCGGGCTGCCGGCCGGTCCCTTCGAGTCGGTTGGACTATGGGCTCCGGTCGCTCCACGCGCCGGCGGGCAGGCGATCCCGGACACCGGTGGCCGCAAAGAGGGCCTCCACGCGTATTACTGGACGATCAAAGAGTTCATCCGCGAGGGCTTTCTCAAGTTCCTATTCGCCGAAGCTGAAAGCGAACGCTCGCAGATCGCCGACCTGGTTGCGCGCGTCGAGTCGTTCTTGGATCGCGAATCCGAAGACGATCCCGACCACGACGCGACCGTAAAGATCTCCGGACAGACGATCGCGACGTTCGATCAACTTGTTGAATACATCATCGCCGAGCTCGACGACGACGCGTCCCCATGGCGCGGCCGCATGGCCGAAGGCACGATCGCGGCGTTCCAACGCAGGCTTGAGTCCGCGCGGTTCCGCGTCGGGCACCTCATCTGGGGGCGCGAGGCCGAGAACCCCGCCGCGCATCGCATCGACTGGGACTCGTCGCAGGTCACCGTGATCGACATCCACAGCCTGCACGACCGCGCCAAGCGTTTCGTAACGGGAGTGGTGATCAAGAAACTATTCGAGCACAAGGAGCGTCAAGGCCAACGCCTCCCGCTCACGTTCCTGGTTCTCGACGAGCTGAACCGGTACGCCCCGCGCGACGGATGGAGCCCCATCAAAGAGGTGTTGCTGGATGTCGCCGAGCGTGGTCGGTCTCTCGGGATGATCCTCGTGGGGGCCGAACAAACCGCCAGCGAGGTCGAGCGCCGGGTCATCGCAAACTCGGCCTTCAGAGTCGTAGGTCGTCTCGACACGGCCGAGGCCGAACGTTCCGAGTACGGATTCATGCCTGCAGTGACGCGAGCTCGGGCCGCGATCCTCAAGCCCGGATCGATGATCCTGCAGCAACCCCACGTTCCGATCCCGATGCAGATCTCGTTCCCGTTCCCGTCGTGGGCAACGCGTGCGGACGAGGTGGAAGCGAGTGCATCCGAAGAAGACGTCTTCGATCGCTTCAAAGACTGATGCGGTTCTTACACACGGGTGACTGGCACGTAGGTCGGACGATCCGCGGCCACTCGCGCTCGGACGAATTCGAAGCCGTTCTGTCACAAGTTGTCGAGGTTGCCGCCGACCAAAAGGTCGACGCCGTCCTCGTCGCCGGAGACATCCACGACCAGCGGGCGGTCACGCCCGACGCGGACGGCTTGATATTCGATACGTACATCCGCCTCCACGAGGCCGGCATCCCCGTAGTAGCCATCCCCGGTAATCACGATTCGGCCGCGCGTCTGGCAGCCTTTGCACCACTTCTCGAAAGGATCGGAGTAACCGCCGTCGCGAAGATGCGGCATCCCAAAGACGGGGGTCTCGTCGAGGTTGCGTCCCTCGATGGCGATTCATCCGCCGTCATCGCATGCATCCCGTTCGTCTCGCCGCGTCGATTTTCCGACGCGGCCGGGTTGTTCGAAGATCTGTCGGGCGGATACAAGAACTTCGACGAGTCGATGGGCATCCTGCTTCAGACATTCGAGAAGGCGTTTCGGCGCGACGCGGTCAACATAGTGCTCGGCCACATGTTCGTTTCCGGAGCGCAGCCGGGTGGGAGCGAGCGCGAGGTCACGATCGGCGCCGACTACGCCGTATCCCCCGCGCGCCTGCCGGCGACTGCCTCTTACGTCGCGCTCGGGCACATCCACAAACCGCAGAAGGTCAAAGCCACGGCCGCGGATACTCGCTACTGCGGATCGCTGCTCCAACTCGACTTCGGCGAAAAAGGCCAAGACAAGTCACTCGTAGTCGTAGACGTCGCGCCCGGCAAGCCACCGAAGACAACAACTATCCCAATCGAGGCGGGGCGGAGACTGCTCGAGGTCAACGCGACACTCGACGAGCTGCCGGGGCTCGCCGAAAAGGTCGGCGACGCGTTCGTGCGCGTGAACCTGTCGGTCGATTCACCCGTGCCCGGGATCGCCGATCGGGTACGCGACGCCCTTCCGAACGCGCTCGACGTCCGCTTGATACTCCCCGACACCGACAAGGCTCCCGAGGCTCCGTCGCTCAGCGGGCTCGACCCCCGCCAGCAGTTCGTCTCCTACTACGAGAGCGCGCACCAAGGTGACCCACCCGACGTGCTCTTGACGGCATTCGATCGCGTCTACGAAGAGGTCGTTGCGTGAGACCTCTGTCGCTCAAGGTCAAAGCGTTCACCTCTTTCCGCGACGAGCAGTCCATCGACTTCTCGGACCTCGATCTCTTCGTCCTGTGGGGCCCCACCGGCTCGGGTAAGTCCAGCTTGCTCGACGCGATCACGTACGCCCTGTACGGATACGTCGAGCGTGTTGGGAGGGAAGCAGCCCAACTCGTCAGCCAAGGACAGCCGCGCATGGCCGTGACCCTCGACTTCGCGGTCGGCGATGCCGTCTATCGCGTGTCGCGCTCGACGACCGCCACGGGCCAGTCAAAGGTCCTCTTGGAGCGACGTGAGGGGGCCGAGTGGGCGAGCTACGGCGAAGGGGCCGACTCGGTGACACAGGTCAAGTCGATCATCTGCGAGCTGGTGGGTCTCGACTACGACGCGTTCACCCGTTCGGTGATCCTTCCTCAGGGAAAGTTCGCCGAGTTCCTAACCGGCGACGCGACCAAACGACGCGAGATCCTGACCGAGCTACTTGGGCTCGAACTCTTCCAACGGATGGCGCGCCGATCCCGCGAGATAGCGACCACGGCAAAAGTCCAGTCCGACACGAAGGCCGAGCTCCTCGAGTCCGAATACGCAGGGGCCAATAAAGAGGCCGTCGCAACCGTCAAAGAAAACCTCAAGACCAACGAGGCGATGCTCGCTGCCGCCGAGAAGCTCGAAAAGAAGCTCGACGTTGTTGCCCTCGAGCATGCCGAAGCACGTCGCGCAGAGAAGGCGGTCCGAACGTGTGCGACCGAGGCCCAAACGCTCGCGGCGTCGTTCTCCTCGACCGCATTCGAGCTCGACGACCACGCTCGAGCCGCGAAAGAGGCGGCCGCAGCCGTTGCAGCCCGAACCGCCGAGGTTGCCACGACAGACGCCGCCGCCAAGAAGGCGAAAAAGGCGCGCGAGCTCTACGAGAAAAAGACGGGCACGCTCGAAACTCTTATTGCACTAGGGGCAAAGGCCGACGCTCTGGAGATCGCTCGAACAGACTTCTCTAGGGCCCAATCGAGCGTCGACAAAGAGAGAACCGCCGCAGAGCAAGCGGACAAGCAGGTTCAAACGGTCCGCGCCGCATTGACGAAAGCCGACGCCGCGCTCGAAACGACCGTCGAGGGTCTCGATGCCGCGCGCATCGCCCACGAAGAGTCCCAACACGCCGACCGGGTTGGTGCCCTCGTTATGGACCTCAAAGCGGGAGATCCCTGCCCGGTATGCGACCGCCCCCTCAAGACGGTGCCCGGCTACGACAGAAAGGCGATGGACAAATCAGCGACTGCGCTCGAGAAAGCGCGTGACGCACACTCCCAGAAAGAGAAAGCGTTCCGGGATGCCGAGACGAAGCTCGCCCTTGCCGAAGAAAGACTCCAAGCTGCTATTGCCGGCGTCGCGCGGTGCGAACGGGAACGCAAGGAAAAACAAGATCTGATCGAGAGTCACCTTGCAGCTCTGTCTAAAGCGATCCCCCGGAGCACTAAAGATCCCAAGGCCCTGATAGACGACCAGATCGAGTCTCTGCGAGAACTGATCGAGGATGAATCCGCGACGCGCGATGACCACAGCAAGGCAGAGCAAGAGCTTGCGCGCGCGGAGATCGTGGCAGAGCGTTCCAGGTCCCGCGTGGCCGAGCTTCGTGCTCGGCTTATCGGTGCAGGGACGGGTGGATTGTTCGATCGCGCGACCGCGGCGGCTCCCGGACTCGAGTTGCCCGATCGACTGGGTGACGACCTTCCCGAGGACGCCGACGCGCTCGCGACGACCGCGGGATCCTTTGCGAAAGAGCTCGAGAAGCTCGCCGACGATCTGACCGATCTTGCGCGATCTCATCAGAAAACCCAAGCGGCCTTGATGAAGAAGGCGCAAGAAGCGTTGCCGGACGGCGTTCGCGTGACGGACGACCTCGGCTCCCTCGTCGCGCAGGCACGCAACATGACCCTGCAACAAACGGCGGAAGTCACCGCCGCTCGTGCCGCAGTCGAAAACCTGCAGCTGCGGATGGAGGCTCGAAAGAAGCTCGAGGCCGAGATCGACACGCAGCGCTCGCAGCACAAGATCTACGCGGCGCTGGGCAACGAGCTAAAGAGCGATCGGATCGTTCAGTTCCTTCAGGCCGAGGCCCTCGAAGCCTTGTCGGTTGCTGCAAGCCGGCATCTGTTGGACCTCTCGAGCACGCGCTTCCGCCTCGCCTACGAACAGGACCGCTTCTACGTCATCGACGCATGGAACGGGGACGAGAGAAGAAACGTGAAGACCCTATCCGGTGGCGAAAC
>JAXDJM010000251.1:0-3694 GCA_034665605.1 Actinomycetota bacterium
GCCCGGGGAGATGCGCGAGATCGTGCTCGACGGCGAGCGCGTGTGGACCGCGGAAAAGGATGCGTTCGTGGCAGCCGAGGACTCGGTGAAATTCGACATCCAGTTCGCAGGGTGGTCTGCAGGACGCAAGGGCGGCGAGGGGTTCGTCCTTGAGAAGTTCACCGGCACCGGCTCTCTGTTCGTTGCCGGCGCAGGCAACTTCATAGACCTGAACCCGGCCGACTACGGGGGCAAGCTCCAGGTCGATACCGGCTGCGTGGTGGCGTTCGACGACCGCATCACCTATGGGGTCGAGCGGATCGGCAAGATGAACGCGCAGGGGTTGAAGACATCCTTCTTCGGAGGCGAGAGCTCCTCCCTCGCGACCGTCGAAGGGAACGGTCAGGTCATCTTGCAATCCGTGTCGATGGTCGCGCTCGCACGGACCTTGATGGGAGCAGCCGGTCAAGCCTCGACGGAGGGTACGGCGGGGTCGATACGGGGCATCCTTGGTGGTGGCACCGATTGAAGCTTTTTACACGTGATGCCGACTAGACTGTCGCGCACCGCAGTCACGTAACTACGTATAGTCAGTAAGGGCAGGGCATGACCGTCCAAAGAGTGTTGTCGTACGCGAGCCAGGCGGGCTTCTTGTTCCTGGGTCTCGCAGCACTGCGTGCGTGGCTGAGATCCCGCGATCGTTCGAGCGGCTATTTCGCTCTTGCCCTGGGGCTGCTGGCCGTCACCAGCCTCCTCGGGCTGGTCGGTCAGCTGCTCGACTACAAGTACTCGATCTTCCTCGACGGCACCGTCGTGGCTTTGCTCGCGTCCGGCTACTTCTTGTTGCTGTTCAGACATTCCCTCATCCCGTTTACCCGGACGGTCCTGTGGGCTGCTGCCGCATTTCTTGCAGCTGTCGCGGTCGCGACGATCGCGAGCTCTCTGCCGTACGCGGAGAATCCCAAGTACACCACCTCGCAAGGAGTGATCCTGGCGCTCGTCGTCGGCGCGTGGAGCGCGTGCGTAGCGGAGCCGATCTACCGATTCTGGCGGCTGTCTCGCAACAGACCGGCGGTGCAGCGCGCTCGCCTTCGTTCTCTCAGCGTTGCCTACGCGGTCCTCGTCTTCATCCTCGTGCTCGCGGTGGGGGCCCGGCCAACGAACTCGTCGGGTCTTTCGGTCGCGATCCAGGTGGTGGCGCTCCTCCTGGTCCCCGCGCTGTTCGCGAGTTTCTTGCCTCCGGTGTGGCTGCGGAGGGCATGGCGCGAGAAGGAAGAAGAAGAACTGGGCCTCGCAGAAGACCTCACCGTGTTCGCGCCCGACGTTCAGACGCTCGCGGAACGTGCGATCGATTGGCCCATCCGGCTGGTCGGCGCCGACGCCGGGTTCATCTGGGTTCCCGATCGTGAGGTGCTCGTTGCGCAAGGGATGGACCGGGCCACCGCCGAGCGAATGATGGGACGTTTCGGTGAGTTGAGCGCGACCGAGATCGTCAAAACACAGGAAGACACCTTCGCCATAGCCGCTCCGTTGCGATCGGACGCGACGGTCGGACTCCTCGTAGTGCTAGCCGGTCCCCTCACCCCCTTCTTCGGCGACGATGAAGTAGAGCGCCTCGGGAAATATGCGCGTGCGATCGCCATCGCGGTCGACCGGGTCTCTCTGACAGAGCAGCTGGCTCGACAGAACGCATTACAAGAGACGCTCGTACGGGCTCTAAGCGATCTCGATGAAGGAGTTGTGATCTGGACGGATCGGCGGATCACGTACACGAACGAGGCGTACTGCAGGCTGACGGGATATTCGGAAGCAGAGCTGAAGTCCCTAGATCCGACAAAGATGACGCCGAAGGAAAATCAGTCTCGAGTCTCGACGCAGTACGAGGACCGTGTTGCCGGGCGGCCGGTGGAGGAACGTTACGAGTCTCAACTGATCAGGAAAGACGGGACACCGGTCGACATCGAAGTTGCGATCAAGCTTCTTCCGAGCAGGCCCGTTCAACTGATCTCGATCATCAGAGACATCACGGAGCGTAAACGCGTAGAACGCGCGTTGAGCGAGAGCGAGCAATTGTTCCGTCAGATCTTCCAGGCGGGCCCGGTAGGGATCGCTACGGCCAACGAGGATTTCAAGTTCACCAGGGTCAATGCCGCTTATTGCAAGCTGGTGGGATATGGCGAGGAAGAGTTGTTGGGACAGAGCTTCGCCGTGGTCACGCACCCCGACGACGTCGATTCGGATGAAACACTGGCCAGACGGCTATTCGCAGGTGAGATCCCGAGTTACCAGATCGAGAAGCGCTACTTGCGCAAGAGCGGAGAAATGATCTGGGTAAGCGTTTCTGCATCCGTCGTCAGGGATGACGACGGACTCGTGTCCTACGGCATCGCGATCGTCGAAGACGTCACGGCGCGCAAAGAAGCCGAGGAGGAGATGCAACGCGTCGACGCGGCGAAGAGTGAGTTCATCGCAAATGCAGCACACGAGTTACGGACACCGCTCACGGCCATCTGGGGCCTGTCGTCGACGTTGGCAGCTAAGCGAAAAGATCTAAGCGAAGAACAACTCGAATGGTCGATCCAAACGATCGATCGCCAAGGCAAGCGCATGGGGATGTTGGTGCGCAACCTGCTCGACATCACCCAGATGGATTACGGACGCCTTCGTATCGAGCTTCGACCCCTTTCGATCGCGGGAGCGGTGATCGAGTCTCTGGACGCGACTCCGGCCCCCGACGGCCGGCGTGTAGTCGTCGACATACCACCCGAGCTCGAGGTGATGGCAGACCGCGAGCGGCTCGATCAAGCGTTGAGCAACCTCCTCACGAACTCTTATCGGTATGGGGGAGTGAACGTCACGATCGATGCTCGGTCTACCGGTGAATACGTCGAGCTGGCAATCACCGACGACGGGCCTGGGGTGCCCGAAGAACTGCTGCCGCACCTCTTCGATCCGTTCGCTCGGGCGATGTCGTCACGAACGATCCAGGGATCCGGTCTCGGTCTCGCAATCGTTCGGCGGATCGTCGAGGCGATGGGGGGCGAGGTCTGGTACGAACCAGTTGACGGGAGCGGGGCCCGCTTCTGCATCCGCCTAAAGCGTTCCGATAAACCGGCGGAAGTCTCTTAGTCGGTCCCGCTCGGAGCCGGCTTGACGAGGTCGCGCGCGGTTTGCCGCGCCGCACCCGTAGCGGCACCAACTAATGCGATCCACGCGGCTTTCTTCGCGGGATGAACCGCTTCATCGGCCTGCGGAGGTTCCTCACGCGTAGCCAGACGCCACATCGTCGTGACTATGTAGGTGGCGAGCTTGACGGCGATGACTCCGGCGACCATCGCGCCCACCGTCTGCAACATGCTCGATTTGGTCCGCCCCTCGTCGTCCTTGGCCATCCGATCGCTCCTTGGCTTGTAGATGCTTGAACGTCTCGTCTAAAGGTGCCCGCGGCTGCCTTTTCTACTCGCGCCGGCTATGCCTCGGCCAGCTCGCGCTGCATGCCGGTCATCTGATCGAGCTCCTCGCCGCCCTCGGGAGGGCCGATCGCTATCACCCGATCGCCGGCGACGAAGACGAATCCCGGCTTCGGCCGATACGTCCATCGTCGCCCGCGCTGGACCGCCAATACGAACATCCCCGTCTCGGTTTCGATGGACAGGTCCCCGATGGAGTGACCATCCGCGGGCGACCCTTGGCCCACGACCGTTTCGTGTCCGAC
>JAXDJM010000252.1:0-11167 GCA_034665605.1 Actinomycetota bacterium
GTCGGCTTTGCTCGCCGCCGCGGCGATCCTTCTGTATATCCAGGCACGTCAACGGTCGCGAGCGGTCGTGGCGGCCCTCTCGGGACGGATGGGCCTCAGCAGACAGGCTCAGATGTGGGCAACGTTCGCTGAGCTCGCGTCGATGCTTACGTGCGCAATCGGGTTCGGGTTCGCGATCGGTGTCGCTGCAGCCGTTCTGATCCACGGGCATGCAGATCCTTTGCCCAACTTGCCCCCTCCGCCGTTGTTGCTGGTGTCTCTGGCTCAGGTCATACCGATGTTGATCGGCGGTTTCATTCTCGCGGCCGTTGGTGCCGGCGCTGCACAAGTCGCGGCCGATCGAACGAACTTCGCCGAGGCGATGCGACATGCCGACTGATTTCCGCGGTGTGAGCTGTTCTGGGATCTCGAAGACTTACGCGACCGCAACCGGTGTCATCCAGGCACTGTCCTCAGTAGACGCCGAGTTTCGGCGGGGCCGGGTGACGGCGGTCATGGGGCCGTCGGGGAGCGGTAAGTCGTCGTTGCTGCGCGTCGTGGCCGGGTACGACAGGCCGGACTCGGGAAAGGTGATCGTCGACGGGGTCGAAGTGAGCCGGTTGACCGGTCGTCGCTTGCGTCACGCGAGACGAGACCTCATCGGCTACGTGTTCCAAAGACCGGAAGAGAATTTCATCCCCTATCTATCGATCGAGGACAATCTCGACGTAGTTGCACGCGCCGCCCCGCATAGAACCGATAAAGGTGCTCTAGAAAGGTTGGGGTTGGGAGAGCGTGCGACGCATCTCCCAGGTCAACTGTCCGGAGGGGAGCAGCAAAGAGCGGCGCTGGCGCAGGCGCTGACGACGAGCCCTCCGTTCGTCGTCGCAGATGAACCGACAGCCGAGCTCGATGCCGAGTCGGGACACGTGCTCCTGGCCGCGATCGCGGAGGCCGCGCGCGCTGGGGTCGGCTTCATCATCGCGACGCACGACCCCGACGTCGCCGCCATAGCCGATGACATCATCCAGATCGACAGCGGCGCGATCGCTTACGGGGACCCCCTGCCGGTTCCCGACCACTCCATTGCAGCCGGTGGGGGAGAGCGCGGCGAACAAGAGGAGGGCCGCATCACCTTGCGGACGGAATCCGTTTCGAAGTCGTACAAGACGATGTCACGCTCCGTCCACGCTCTCGACGAGGTCTCGGTGCACTTCCATTCCGGCGAGCTGGTAGCGCTGATGGGCCGGTCGGGTTCCGGTAAGACGACCTTGCTCAACGTTTTGGCGGGCTGGGAGACCCCCGACTCTGGGTCGGTGTCCGGTGACTTTGCGACGGGCTCTCCCTTGTGGCAGGACGTGTCGGTCGTGCCTCAGACCCTTGGGCTGATCGAAGAGCTGAGCATCCGGGACAACGTCGTTTTCCCTTTGCGCCTGGCATCGGAGCGGGCCGAAGCTCCGGCCGTAGAGGCTCTCTTCGAGCAGCTCGGGCTTCACGAACTTCTGGATCGATTCCCGCGCGAGGTGTCGCTCGGTGAGCAGCAACGATGCGCCGTCGCACGCGCCCTGGTGGTGTCTCCGCGCGTCGTGCTCGCGGACGAGCCCACCGCACACCAGGACGCCGCGTCCGCTCGCCGGGTCTACCAAGCGTTGCGCGATCGAGTCGAAGCGGGGGGATGCGTGGTGGTCGCTACGCACGATGTGCGCCTGCTCGCGTTCGCAAGCCGTGCCGTGCATATGGAGGACGGCCGCCTCAGCCCCTAACCCTCGCTTTTCCTCTGCACAGACCGCGTTAAGCGCGGTTTCTGCAGAAGAAAAGCGTGGGAAGGTTGCGGGGGGGCAAAACCTGGGTTATCGAGTTGCGAAAAAATCGGCGATGGGATAGCTTGTGAAAAGTTTCACAAGGAGGGCGTGGGATAGGATGCCCCGGCCCTGGGGCCCCTTATCGAAGACCTCCCAAAGCGTCATTAGAAAGAGGCGATTCGGTGCAAAGACGGCCCGCGAACTGGGGTTCAGACGCAAGTAAAGGCATGAACCAAGCGTCGCGAGGTCTGTCGATGGCCTTCGGGTTCGTTGGGGTCATGCTCTTGTTCTTTGGGGCTGGGAAGTTGATCGATAACTGGCTCGGCATCAAGCCATGGGCCGAAGTCATCGGCTCGATGGTCGGGTGGGCCGCAGGCACGTACGTGGTCTATCAAGGGACCAAACGTGGGTTGTAGATCGAAGGGGCGAGCAACAACGTGATCGAGGTTCAGATGGTCAGGCGCATGGTGCGGCGCGCGCTCTACCTCGCGCCGGCGATCGTGCTTGCGTTGGGCATCGCGGGCGGATGGACGTGGGCACTGTCTGCCGCCGTGGGGATCGCCTTGACTATCGGCAACCTGTGGCTCGCGGCCCGCATCATCGGCGGCATCGCCGAGAACAACCCAAGCCTTCTCTTGGTCGGAGCCATGACCGCATTCACTCTGGGCTTGGCGATCCTCACCGGCATCGCGTTCGTGTTGAAGCAGATCGATTCGATCTATTTCCCGGTCACCGGGATCGTCCTGATCGGAAGCCATCTCGTTCTCGTCTTGTGGGAAGGCGCGAAGGCTTACCCGGTCGATCCGAAAGCGCGCGCTGCTGCTGCGTCGAGCGCTCGTTCTGAGCAGGTCCTGTCGTCGGCGGCGAAGACAAGGAGCTAAGGGTGTTCAAACAGATCGAGACGACCACCTCGAACGTCAAGTGGCGACTCATCTTGTTGTTGAGCGGGGCCGCGCTATTGATGTCCGGCTGCGCCAAGATCGATATCAACGAAGTCTTCTTCTGGGACCCCGTTGCCCTGAAGGGGTCCCCCTTCGCCATCAACCGCATCGTCATCTTGATGTTCGTCGCTTCGATCCTGTGCATGGCGTTCTTCTTGATCGGATCGCGGCGCAGCGCTCTCGTACCGAAGGGGATGCAGAACCTGTCCGAGACCGCTTATCTGTTCGTTCGCAACAACATCGCGATCGACGTGATCGGGCCCGAAGACGGCGTCAAGTATGCGGACTACCTGGCAGCGCTCTTCTTCTTCATCTTCTTCTGCAACCTGCTCGAGATCGTGCCCGGCATCAACTTCCCGGTGACGTCGCGGATGGCGATCCCCGCCGCTCTGGCTCTGTTGACGTGGTTGATCTTCAACGTGATCGGGATCCGCAAGCAAGGCTTGCGCTACTTCAAGGACACGTTGTTCCCACCGGGCGTACCGGGGCCGATCAAACCGCTTCTGGCCATGATCGAGCTGTTCTCGGTGTTCCTGATCCGTCCGCTAACGCTCGCGATCCGACTTCTCGCGAACATGATGGCCGGACACGTGCTCCTAACGATCTTCTTCTTGTTCACTCAGGACTTCTTGATCACGCACTTCTCGCTGGCGCATGCACCGCTTGGCATCGTGACGGTGATCGTTGCCGCCGTGCTCATCATCTTCGAGATGTTGGTCATCAGCATTCAGGCCTACATCTTCACGATGCTTACCGCGTTCTATATCGCCGAGGCATTACACGGCCACGGTGAGTCGGACGCTGAATTGATGCAACAAGGTACCCAGCACGACGTTGTTCCGGCATACGAAGAAGAAGGTCTAGCGACCACTTAGGAGGGAAACTGATGCATGACGTAGTTCTGGCTGCTGGAGTCACCGACACCGGAATGAAGGCTCTGGCACACGGATTGGTCTATGGCCTCGCCGCGATCGGGCCGGGCGTTGGTATCGGTCTCGTGTTCTCGAGCGCGATCGAGGCAATGGCTCGCCAACCCGAGACCGCCGGCGAGACGCGCACCACGATGTTCCTGGGCTTCGCACTGATCGAGGCGCTCGCTCTCATCGGTTTCGTTCTCGCCTTCATCGTCTGAGAGGGGGCGTCGTGCATCCATTGGTATTTGCAGCAGCGCACAAAGGGGTCGACCTCGTTCTGCCCGCGACCGACGAGCTGATCTGGGGGACGATCTGCTTCTTCATCGTTCTGTTCGTGTTGTGGAAGTTCGCTTTCCCAACGATCAAGGCCGCGATCAAGAAGCGCGAGGAAGCGATCGCCGCCGCCCACGAAGCGGCCGAATCCGACCGCGCGTCGGCCCAGAAAGAGCTCGACGAGTACCGGCAGCAGCTCGCTCAGGCCCGCTCCGAGTCCAACCGGATCATCGAAGAGGCCCGTCAATCGGCCGAGCAGGTTCGCAAGGACCTCGTTGCGAAAGCCGAGCAAGACGCGCAGGGGATCGTAGAACGAGCCCAGGAACAGATCGAAGCCGAGCGCAACCGGACGGTCCAAGAGTTGCGCGGCACGATCCGCGATCTCACTATCGACCTTGCCGAGAAAGTCGTGGGCCGCAGCCTCGATGGCGAGAGCCAGCGCGACATGGTGGACGCCTACATCCGAGAGGTCGGGACGATGGGGAACGGGTCTAACAACTGATGGCCACCGCCGAAGAGCTCATCCGCGGTTACGCCGAAGCCCTGTTCAGGGTCGTGCAAGCCGAGGGCGAGGTCGATCGCGTCGAGGACGAGCTATATCGCTTCGGCAAGTTGCTCGAGACCAACCACGAGCTGAAACAAGCGCTCGCGGACCAAGGCATCGATCGTGCGCAGCGCGAGAAGATCCTGGACGCGTTGCTCGCCGACAAGGTGAGTCCACACACGCTTTCGATGTTGCAGTTCATCGTCGGCCAGGGCCGCGCGCGCCAGCTGCCTCAGATCCTCGAGATGGTTAGCGAGATCGCCGCCGAAGCCAGGAACTCGGTCGTTGCAGAAGTTCGCAGCGCCGTGCCGCTCGACGACGGCCAGCGCAAGGAGTTGCAGACCGCACTGTCCAAAGCGACCGGTAAGGACGTGACGGTCAAGGTACTGATCGACCCCAGCGTGATCGGCGGCCTGGTCGCCAAGGTGGGCGACACCGTTATCGACGGAACCGTGAAGAGACGACTCGAGCAACTAAGAGATCAAGTCCGCATCTAACAGAAGGAAGGCACACACGTGGCGAAACAAGATGCCGTGTTGACGATCGACCCCAAAGAGATATCGGCAGTGCTCAAGGAGTACGTGTCCGACTACAAGCCGTCGGTCCAGAAGGAAGAGGTAGGACGGATCGAGGAAGTCGGCGACGGCATCGCTCGCATCTCTGGCCTTCCGAACGTGATGGCGAACGAGATGCTGGAGTTCCCCGGCGGCACCATGGGTCTCGCCATGAACCTCGAGGAGTTCGAGATCGGGAGCATCATCCTGGGCGAGACCGGACACATCGAAGAGGGCAACCCGGTGAAGCAGACGGGTCGCATCCTCTCGGTCGGTGTCGGCGACGGGCTTCTGGGTCGCGTAGTGGATGCGTTGGGGAAGCCGATCGACGGCAAGGGCCCGATCGAGTACGAGACGCGGCGTCCTCTGGAGGTTCAGGCCCCCAGCGTGACCGCCCGGCAGCCCGTGAAAGAGCCGTTGCAAACCGGGATCAAGGCGATCGACGGCATGACCCCGATCGGACGCGGCCAGCGCCAGTTGATCATCGGCGACCGCCAGACCGGAAAGACCGCCATCGCGATCGACGCGATCATCAACCAGCGCGAGCTGTGGGGTACCGAGCGCGCGGTGAAGTGCGTCTACGTTGCGATCGGCCAGAAGGCATCGACCGTTGCCGAAGTCGTGGCCGCACTAGACAGCTACGGTGCTCTCGAGTACACGGTCGTCGTCAATGCCCCCGCTTCCGACCCGGCCCCCTTCCAGTACCTCGCACCGTATTCAGGGTGCGCCATGGGCCAGCATTGGATGGAGAACGGCCAGCACGCGCTCGTCGTATACGACGACCTCTCGAAGCAAGCGATCGCGTACCGGCAGCTTTCGTTGCTGTTGCGCCGCCCACCGGGCCGCGAGGCTTACCCGGGCGATGTCTTTTACCTGCACTCCCGTTTGCTCGAGCGCGCGGCCAAGCTGTCGGACGAGAACGGCGGCGGATCGCTGACCGCTCTGCCCATCATCGAGACCAAGGGTGGAGACGTGTCGGCGTACATCCCGACGAACGTCATCTCGATCACCGACGGGCAGATCTTCTTGGAGTCCGACCTGTTCTTCTCGGGCGTTCGGCCCGCGATCAACGTCGGCATCTCCGTCTCACGAGTCGGTGGCAACGCTCAGACGAAAGCCATGAAGCAGGTGGCCGGGCGTCTGCGCCTCGACCTTGCGCAGTTCCGCGAGCTCGAGGCATTCGCCGAGTTCGGTTCCGACCTCGACAAGACTTCGCAGGCCCAGCTTGATCGTGGCCGGCGCACGGTCGAGATCCTCAAGCAGAAGCAGTACTCACCGTTCTCGATGGAAGACCAGGTCGTCATCATCTGGGCCGTGACGAACGGCTATCTCGACGATATCGACGTCGACCGGTGCCAGGAGTTCGAGCGGGGGCTCCTCGAGCACGTTCACTCCCGGGCCTCGAACGTCACCGACACGATCCGTGACACCGGCAAGCTCGAAGACGACACCCTCGAAGCTTTGAAGAAGGCCGTCGGCGAGGTCATAGACTCCTTTGCGGAGCGTGTCGGCCCGGGCGTGACGGTGGCCGCCGACAAAGGGGTGCCGGAGCCGACCGACACTCCAGCAGCAGAAGAGGGAGATGCCGGCACGCAGACTCAAGAGCTCGCCGGATCGAGCAGCGAGTCCTAGGAGAAGTCCATGGCAGGCCAGCTCCGCGACATCAAGCGCAGGATCATCTCGGTCCAGTCGACCCAGAAGATCACGCGCGCCATGGAGCTGATCGCCTCGTCCCGCATCATCAAAGCGCAGCAGCGGGTGCAGGCCGCCCGGCCATATGCGGAAGAGATGCGCAAGCTGATGGCGGCCGTAGCAAAGAACGCCGGCAACGTCGACCATCCGCTCTTGAAGAAGCCGAAGGATTCGTCGAAGGTCGGCATGATCGTGATCTCCTCGGATCGCGGCCTGGCCGGCGCATACAACTCCAACGTCTTGCGCGCAGCCGAGCGGAACCTCGGGGATGCGTCAGACAGTCAGATCTTCCCGGTCGGCAAGAAAGCGATCAGCTATTTCAAGTTCCGGGGCTATGACTTCGAAGAATCGTGGCAAGGCTTCTCCGAGCGACCGGGCATCGACGACGCGCGGGAAGTTGCTCGCGCCGCAAGCCAGGCGTTCTCGAACGGGGATATCGACGAGGTGCGTCTCGCGTTCACTAAATACGAGTCGGCCCTGACACAAAGACCTCAGGTGGTCAGGTTGATCCCTGCATCCGACCTCGACACCGATGACGAAGGCTCGGATGAAGGCTCGGATGAAGGTCAGCGTGCCGGCTACTTGTTCGAGCCCGACCCCGCCGAGATCCTCGGACTGTTGCTCCCGCGCTACATCGAAGGCGCGGTGTACCAGGGCATGCTCGAGGGGGCCGCATCGGAGTTGTCGGCTCGCCGGCGCGCGATGAAGGCCGCGACTGACAACGCAGACGACGTCATCGAGAACCTCACGCGTGTCTACAACCAAGCACGTCAGGCAGAGATCACGACCGAGATAATGGAAGTGGTGGGCGGCGCCGAGGCGCTGAGCTCATCCAAGGACGAGGAGGCGCGGTAGCACATGGCGATCACTGAAGAACGCCTTTCGGGACATCCGCTCAAGACCACCGAGGGCCGGATCCTTACGATCACCGGCCCGGTCATCGAGGTCGAGTTCCCACCCGACGGGCTCCCCGAGATCGGCTTCGCGCTGACCGTGGACCGCACCGTCGATGGGAAGACCGACACGATCACTGCAGAGGTCAGCCAGCACATCGGCGAGAGCACCGTCAAAGCGATCTGCATGAAGAACACCGACGGGCTCGTGCGCGGCGCCAAGGTGACGAACACCGGCTCCGCGATCACCGTGCCGGTCGGCCCGGCGACTCTGGGACACGTCTACAACGTCCTCGGCGAGCCCGTGGACGGCTCCACGCTCCCCCCAGATGTCGAGAGATGGCCGATCCACCGTCTGCCGCCTGCCTTCGAGGATCTCGAGCCGAAGACCGAGATGTTCGAGACGGGCATCAAGGTCATCGACCTGCTCGAGCCCTACGTGCAGGGTGGAAAGATCGGGATGTTCGGCGGTGCCGGTGTCGGCAAGACCGTCGTCATCACCGAGATGATTAACCGCGTCGCCGAGCAGCACGGTGGTGTGTCGGTGTTCGCCGGCGTCGGCGAGCGCACCCGTGAGGGCAACGACCTGTGGCTCGAGATGAAAGAGATGGGCGTCATCGACAAGACGGCACTCGTCTACGGCCAGATGGACGAGCCCCCCGGTGTCCGTCTGCGCGTCGCGCTGAGCGCACTCACGATGGCCGAGTACTTCCGTGACCGCGAGCACCAGGACGTGCTGCTGTTCATCGACAACATCTTCCGTTTCGTTCAGGCCGGCTCCGAGGTCTCGACGCTCCTTGGGCGTATGCCGTCGGCCGTCGGCTACCAGCCGACCCTTTCGGAAGAGATGGGCGAGCTTCAAGAGCGGATCACGTCGACCAAGGGCCGTTCGATCACGTCTCTGCAGGCGATCTACGTCCCTGCCGACGACATCACCGACCCGGCCCCCCACACGACGTTCGCCCATTTGGATGCCACGACGGTTCTGTCGCGCGCAATCTCCGAGCTCGGCATCTATCCGGCCGTGGACCCGCTCGACTCGACGTCGCGGATCCTCGACCCCCGCTACGTCGGTGACGAGCATTACAACGTGGCGATGACCGTGCAGCAGATCCTTCAGCGGTACAAGAGTCTCCAGGACATCATCGCGATCCTCGGTATCGACGAGCTTTCCGAAGAGGACAAGCTCACCGTCCAGCGGGCTCGCAAGATCCAGCGATTCCTGAGCCAGCCGTTCTTCGTTGCCGAGCAGTTCACCGGCATCCCCGGCAAGTACGTCCCGGTCGAAGAAACGATCCAGTCGTTCAAGGCGATCGCAGAAGGTGAATACGACGAGGTTCCCGAGCAAGCCTTCTACATGAAGGGCGGCATCGAAGAGGTAGAGGCGGAAGCGAAGACTTTCTGATGCAGGTATCGATCGTCTCACCCGAGAAAGAGGTTTTCCGCGGCGACGCGGACCTGGTGATCGCGCGGTCACCCGAGGGCGAGTTCGGCATCATGCGCAACCACATCCCGTTCCTCGCGGCACTGGTTCCGGGTGTCGTCACCGTTGTCTCCGGTGGGAGCAGGGAAGCGTTCTTCGTGCCGGGTGGGTTCCTCGAAGCCTCGAAGGGTTCAGACGACGAGTCCGAGGACGCCTATCACGTGATCGTTCTTGCCGACGATGCGGTGCCTGCGGGCTCGGTCTCCGCAGACGAGGTGAAACAGAAGATCGAAGAAGCGATCCGCCGCTCCCAGGGAGAAGACGCAGAGATCTCCGACGCGCAGGTGCAAGCCGCCATCCAGCGCGTCGAGATGGCCTCCCAGAGCTAGTTCTGATGGAGGAGCATCAGGAGCACCTCCGAAACCGGGTGTTCTGCTCCTCGTGCGGCCGGAACGAGCGTCGCCGGCAGGGTCTCGCACTACTCGGCTGGCAGGAGATGCCCGACGTGAATGGGCGCAACATCGCTCTATGTCCCGAGTGCGTACGTCGAAATCTTTGGATGATCGAAGCGCGTCTGGACATCGATCCCGGGTCCGGTCTGTAACGCGGCTCTCTATCGAAGAGGCACTCGATCCGTCGTTAGATCGACGATGGCTATCTTTATGCGCGCATCGAACCACGTTTCGCTGTTGCGCGGTTCGGGCAAACAAGATAAGCATTCGTTTGCGCTGCAAAATGTTGTGATCATCGAGCTGGGAGGCATCAATGGCAGATAACAAGAGTTTGGTCGACCGAGCGAGAGAGACCGTCGCCGAGGTTGCCGGAGCTGCGGCGGGCGCGGTTGCTCCACCGTCGTCGAGCAAGAGTCGTGTGGCTGATGTCAGACGTCTGGCGGCTGCAACTGCCGAAGTGGGGGCCGAAGTAGTTGCTCCCGACAAGCCGCGTTCGTCCGGACGGAAGAAATCGACCGGAAGAAAGAAGTCAACCGGTCGTAAGAAGTCGACTGCACGTAAGTCGACCGGCGCGAAGAAGTCGACGGGACGCAAGAAGTCGACGGCACGGACGTCCACTGGCGGCCGTAAGAAGTCCACGGCCCGTAAGTCGACCGGCGGTCGCAAGAAGTCGACCGCTCGCAAGTCTCCCGCCAGGAAGAAGTCAACGGGCCGCAAGAAGTCGACCGCCCGCAAGTCCACCGCGGCACGAGCCAAGTCCACGGCGAAGAAAGCCACGCGCCGAGGCAAGTCCACAGCCAAGAAGGCGACCCGCCGAGGCAAGTCGACCGCGAAGAAGGCCACGCGCGGTGCCCGCTCCACAGTGAAGAAGACGGCACGTCGCGCCAAGTCGACTGCGAAGAAGGCAACTCGCCGTGCCAAGTCGACGGCGAAGAAGACCGCCTCGCGCGGCAAGTCGACGGCGCGAAAGGCGACCGGGGGCCGCAAGAAGTCCACGGCCCGTAAGTCGACCGGGGGCCGCAAGAAGTCGACGGGACGCAAGTCGACTCGCAGGCGCTAAGCCTTAGTACCAAGGCAATCATGGGGGCGGCCCTGCGGGGTCGCCCCTTCTCGCGTCACAATGAGTACGTGAGCTCTTTCGTTATCTTGGGTCCCTGCCCCCTAACCGGGGAAGTGCGCATATCGGGAGCCAAGAACTCGGCCCTCAAGATCATGGCCGCGTCGTTGATGGTCCCGGGGCCGGTCACGTTGACCCGCGTGCCGCGGATAACCGACGTGTTCTTGATGGCCGACGTGCTCGAACGGCTCGGAGCGACGGTTTCGTTCGTCGACGACCGATTGACCATCGATGCCTCGGGTGAGCTTTCGGAAGAGACTCCTTACGACCTCGTAACCAAGATGCGTGCCTCGATCCAAGTGCTCGGCCCTCTGCTCGCTCGATTGGGACGTGCACGCGTTGCGATGCCGGGAGGCGATGCGATCGGCTCGCGGCCGATCGATCTGCACCTGAGCGGCCTCGAGCGTATGGGGGCGAAGTTCGTTTCCCAGCATGGGTTCGTCGAAGGGATGGTGGACCGGCTCCCGCGATGTGCGCACCGCACTGATTCAAGAAGCGGGCCAGGTCTTGGATCTCGGGCTCGCGCGCGGCGTTCTCGATATGGGTCGTTCCGTGGGCGGTGACGGCCGCCATCAGAAGGTTC
>JAXDJM010000253.1:0-6317 GCA_034665605.1 Actinomycetota bacterium
GCCTTGGATGCCTCGATCAAGACCGGGATCGAATTCTGTGATTCGTCGTGGGCCATGTCGCGCAGAGACCGGATCGCGTCCTCGGCAGCCGTGGCGTCGCGGTTCGCACGTACCTCCGCAAGTGACTTGTTCTGGTTCTCCTCGATGTCGGGCGAGATGATCAGGACCTCGGGCATCTCCTGGACGGAGCGGGTGAACCGGTTCACCCCGACGATCACCTTCTTGCCACGCTCGAGCAATTGCTGGTACCTGAACGCGGCATCGGCAATCTCCTTCTGGAAATAGCCCTGCTCGATGCCGACGAGCATCCCGTCGAGGATCGAGCCGTCACCGAGTTCGTCTATCTTCCGGAAGTACTCCTCGGCGGCCTGTTCGGTCTGTTCGGTTAGCTCCTCGATGAACCACGATCCTCCGAGCGGATCGATGACGTTCGTTACGCCGGTTTCGTACCCGATGACCTGTTGGGTGCGGAGGGCGATCTCGACTGATTCGTCGGTCGGAAGCGCCATCACCTCGTCGAGCGAGTTGGTGTGGAGCGATTGCGTCCCCCCGAGCACTGCCGCGAGTGCCTCGGTCGCGGTACGGACCACGTTGTTGTAGGGCTGCTGCGCGGTAAGTGAGCACCCGGCGGTCTGCGTGTGGAACTTCATCATCCACGACCGCTCTTTCTTGGCGCCGTATCGATCGCGCATCCAGCGAGCCCAGATCTTGCGTGCGGCACGGAACTTGGCTATTTCTTCGAAGAAATCGATGTGCGAGTTGAAGAAGAACGACAGGCCCGGCGCGAAGTCGTCGACATCGAGGCCGTGACGCTGGCCGAGCTCGACGTGCGCGAACCCCGACGCGATCGTGAACGCGAGCTCCTGCACCGCGGTCGAACCGGCCTCGCGAATGTGATAACCGGAGATCGACAAGGGGTGGTACTTCGGAACGCGGTCGACACAGAACTCCATCATGTCTGCGGTCAGGCGAAGATGCGGTTCGGGAGGGAACAACCACTCCTTCTGTGCGATGTACTCCTTGAGGATGTCGGTCTGACACGTGCCGCCCAGCTTGGATACGTCCGCGCCTTGGATCTCGGCCGCGGCGATGTACATGGCGAACAACATGGGGGCCGGGCCCGAGATCGTCATCGACGTGGTGATCGCTTCGAGATCGATGTCTTTGAACAGGGTCTCCATGTCGGCGAGCGAATCGACCGCCACGCCGCATCGTCCGACTTCGCCGAGCGCGTGGGGGTCGTCCGAGTCACGGCCCATCAACGTCGGCATGTCGAACGCGACGCTGAGGCCCGTCTGCCCATGATCGAGCAGGAACTTGTAGCGATCGTTGGTCTGCTCGGCGTTACCGAACCCGGCGAACTGCCGCATCGTCCACAGGCGGCCGCGGTAGCCGGTCGGATAGATCCCCCGCGTGAACGGGTACTCGCCGGGGACGCCAATCTCGGGATCGATGTCCTCGCCGGGCCCGTAGATGGGTTCGAGAGGGACGCTCGACAGCGTGTCGAAATCGACGTCATCGCGCAGCTTGGCCTGCGCGTATCGCTCGCGCCAGATCTCGTCGAGGTTGGACCCCTTATCGGCCATGACTCACCAGTTTACCGGCCGCAAGCAGCCCAAACGTCTGTCCCTAGGCTGTCGACACCGCCGGTTCTTGCGTCGAGCGCATCAGCATCACGCTGGCCGCTAGCACCCACAGCAGGAACAAAAGGAAGGCCACGAACCCCATAACGGTGAAGATGTCGCTGGTCCTGCCGGCACCCACCGACGCCACCGTGCCAGCCAGCGCTCCGAGCAAAGCGAATTGCCCCAGCCACGATGGCAGCAAGGCCGATCGAAGGGCTGCCATACCGAACCCCACCAACATCGTAGCGAGGAAGATCCCGGAAAGCGTGAACGTGATGACCGCCATCTGGTTGAAGATTGCCGTGGCCCCCGGGACGTCTTTGGCCTGGAATATCGACATCGTGAAGAAGGCCTGACCAACACTGACGAATCCAGCCGTAAGGATCAAGCCGATCAAGCCGACGAGCGGCCACATCTCGGTCGGTTCGGGACGCTCGCGCCGCAGCAAGTTGTAGAGGCCGACGAAGAACACCACGACGAAGATCGTCGAGAGCGTGTTAGCGGCATTGCCCAGCAACAGCGTCGAGTGCTTATCGGCGAAGAAGCTCACTACCTTCTGTGGCGAATCCGTCAGGCCTGGAGGCGTGCCCCCTGGGATGGCGTTGGCAAAGACCTGCAAAACCACGAACCCGATGCCCCCAAATGCCGCGAGACGACGGAAGTCCATAGATCCTCCTCCCCCGAAGACCCACTATGACGGGGAAAACCCTATGCCTCTAACCCTTCGGAGGGAAGGCGATTAACCGGATTGCAACGAGTCCGAGAAAGATCCCGAATGCTTGCGCCAGAGTTCTGTTCGAGAGCGACAGCGCGATCTTGGCGCCGAAAGGAGCCGCGATAGCGAGACAGATCGCCATCGGAACCGCGACGCGGAAATTCACGTGCCCCGCGTGCGCGTACGAGATGACGGCGAATACCGCGACCGGCAGCAACAGTGCCGCGAGCGATGTTCCCGTCGCCGTCTTCGGTTCGAAGCCCAAGATGTAGATGAGGGCAGGCACGATGATGACCCCACCACCGATCCCGAACATGCCGGACAGGATCCCGGCCGCCGCTCCGAGGGGGATGGCCACTAGAAGCTCGGTCACGGCGTCACTTTAGGCTCGGTGATCGACCGCGGCGGCGATCTGAGCCGCGGCGGCGTAGGGATCGAGCTCGCGTCGGGAAACGCGGTCGGCAAGATCGGATAGCAGAGTGCCGGCTTGCGTGTCGATCCGGCGTCTCGATTGTTCGGCGACGATCTCGCGTATCTCGCGTTCGATGCGGCGACGACGGCGCGCCTGAAGGAGGCCCTGTTCTTCTTGATAGGCCCGGTGCTTTTCGATCGCGGCCCACAGCTCGTCGATCCCCTCGTTCTTCGTTGCGATTGTCTGAACGATCGGTGGTTTCCAATCGGCGTCCGACAGCTCGAGCATCTGCCGAAGCTCTCTCATCGTGTCGCGCGCGCCGGGTCTGTCCGACTTGTTTACGACGAACACGTCTGCGATCTCCATCAAGCCGGCCTTTGCCGTTTGGACCGCGTCGCCCCATCCCGGGTTGAGCACGACAAGAGTTGTGTCGCACGCGTCGGTGATCTCGACCTCGGCCTGGCCCACGCCCACGGTCTCGATGATTACGATGTCCTTACCCGCCGCATCGAGCACGCGCACCGCTTCGGGAGAAGCAAGCGCGAGTCCGCCCAGGTGCCCGCGCGTTGCCATCGAGCGGATGAACACGTCGGCATCGGTGGCGTGACTTTGCATACGTACGCGGTCCCCCAGCAACGCCCCACCAGAGAAAGGGCTCGACGGATCGATCGCGAGGACCCCGACCTTGTGGCCGTCTGCGCGAGCCCGCGCGATCAGCCGTTCGGTCAAGGTCGACTTTCCGGCGCCGGGTGCGCCCGTGATGCCGATCGAATATGCGTTGCCGGTGTGTGGATAGATCTCACGCATCACGTCCGCGAGCTCGTCGCCGCCGTCTTCGACCAAAGAGATGAGCCGCGCGATGCCGAGGCGCTCGCCCGCGATGGTCCGGCGAACGAGGTCTGAGTCCTGAGGGCGGATCACGCCTCGACCGCGACCACCTCGGTGATGCCGGGCACGCGCTCGCGCAGGATCCGCTCGACCCCAGATTTCAGGGTTACGGGTGTGAGTGGGCAGGTCTCGCAGGTCCCGACCAGAGACACGGTGACGGTGCTGCCGATCACGCTCTCGAGGCGGATGTCGCCCCCATCCATCTGGATCGCGGGCCGGATGAGGTCGAGGGCGTCTCTGACCTGGTCTTCGAGGGTCCCCACCGCGTTCACGGCCCAATCCTACCGGGGCCGCCCCGAAACAGGGGGTTCGACGGGGTGGGCCGCCTTTTTGGGCGATTTCTCCTAAATATGTCCGTTTATAGGAAGGATTCCCCTTTTTTTGCTCGTATTAGTTGACGGGTGGCCGGAATCGCCGGCCTCGCGGACCACAAGTAGGAGGAAGCATGGCTCGAAACAAGGCAGCACGTCGCGGCATAGGCGCGCTTATCGCCGCAGTAATGCTGAGCACGTTCACCCTGGGGGCCCTGATGTTCGGTCAGAGCGCCTCGGCAGCAGCTCCCAAGACGCAGCCCTCGCCTACCGGCTCTGTTGCGCCGTCGCCGATCAACACCCCCGCCCCCATGCCGGCCAATAAGACGGCGGCAATCGGCAATACCGTGGACGATGTCACTCCTGAGGGAGACCACGTCGTTCTCGAAGAGCAGATGAAGGTGTCGAGCCCGCAGGACCTGATCCTCAACCTGTCGAGCGAGTGCGCAGTCATCACGCAGCTCGTCACCGGATCCACAAAGGGCACGGCTACTGACACTGCCGAAGCATCTGGCAAGGTAGAGATGTGGGTCACGATCGACGGGGAAAACGTACCTGTAGCCGGACCTCCAGGAGGTGGCGGAGGCGATGACGGCACGATCGTCTTCTGCAGCCAGGCGCGCGGCCGTCAGGTAACGGACAACGAGAACCCTGGAGGCGACGGCCAAGACAAGATCGCCGACTACATGAGCGCTCGTCAGGCCAATGCATTCCAGTGGCTCGCGCTGAATGTCGGGACCGCGTACGACAATCCCGCGAACGGCCAGAACATCCTCGACATCCAGGTTCACGCGAAGTACACGGACCAACGAGACACGGACTGCGACGCGCTCTCCTCTCAGGCACCAAGCACCACTTTCGCTCAAACGTGCTCGAAGGCCTACATAGGCCGCCGGACACTTATCGTCGAGCCGACTCACGCTTCGGTCATCGAGACGACCGATTCGGGTGCGGGCGGTTCCTAAGTAGTTGATTGCTGCAGAAGTCGCGTAAAGCGCGGCGTTTGCCGCACGGAAGTTCAGAGGGCGGTCTTCGGACCGCCCTCTTTCTTTTGGCTAGCGGAACATCTCGAGGCGGGCGGCCTTTTCTCGCTCGGCCGCCTCTTCTAGTTTGCGAGCACCGATAAGAGCCATCCAGCTCCCACCGCACACGGCGGCGGAATAGATCGCCATCAACAGGGACAGCGCGATCGAGTCCAGCACCTTGCCCGCGCCGGCCATCTTGGCGATGAGCCCGGCACTCGCGTACGCCCACATGAACAACGCGAGTGCGGTCAGAGCCGCAAACGCTGCGATCAGTACGGTGGCTACGACTCCACCGACGACGCGCCGGGTCGGATTGGAAGATGCACGAGCGAGAGTTCTAAGTCGCCCCGCACTCAAGAACGACAGAGCCGCGATCGGCGCAACGATCAACGCGCCGACTCCGAGTTCGATCAGGTAAGTCCCGTGATGCTCGATGCATCCGGTGCGACATCGCCACACCGAGGACAGGGCCAGCGTTACCGGCCACGTGACGGCGAAGAACCCCGCCGTGATGTAAACCGCCGCGCGGCTCATCCGCTCCGGTAGATCGGGCTGGGCTCGCGGCGAAGAACGGGGGCGGCTCAGAGATCGTCCTCAACCGATTCGATGCGTGCCCCCAAAGAAACCAGTTTCGCTCGGAAGTCTTCGTAGCCACGCTCGATGTGAGACACGGCGTGCACGATGGTTTCACCCTCGGCGCTGAGTCCCCCGATCACCAGCGCGGCCCCCGCGCGGATGTCCGGCGCGCGGACGGGGGCGCCCGACAAGCGCTCGACGCCCCGGAGCACCGCGTGGTGTCCTTCCACCCGGATCTGGGAACCCATGCGATTGAGCTCATCAACGAACAGGAAGCGGGCTTCGAAAACGTTCTCGGTCAAGATCGACGAGCCGTCGGCTTGTGATAGCAGCACCATCATCGGAGGTTGCAGATCGGTCGGAAAGCCGGGATATGGGAGCGTCACGAGGTCGAGCGAACTCGCCCGGCGACCGAGGGCAACGGTCACGCGGTCCGAGCCGCGAGTCACTTCGGCGCCGGCTTCCTGCAACTTCAACAGTGGGAGCTCGAGATCGTCCGGTCTCAGATCCACCATCGTGACGTTTCCTCTGGTGGCCGCGGCGGCGATCGCGAACGTTCCGGCTTCTATGCGGTCGGGAATGATCTCGTGCTCGGTCGGAGACAGTTCGTCGACCCCGGTGATCGTGATCGAGGGCGTACCGGCTCCCGCGATGTGCGCACCGCACTGATTCAAGAAGCGGGCCAGGTCTTGGATCTCGGGCTCGCGCGCGGCGTTCTCGATATGGGTCGTTCCGTGGGCGGTGACGGCCGCCATCAGAAGGTTC
>JAXDJM010000254.1:0-9004 GCA_034665605.1 Actinomycetota bacterium
GTTCAGATCGTGCGACGGATACAGCGATGCCTTGAACATCGTGTGGTCGATCCACTTCGTCGACTCCAACTTGGGGTTCGTGGGATCGCGCAGGTCGACGATCAACCCATCCGAGCCGTAGAGCCACGTGCAATCGAAGAGACATTCATCGGTGTGGCTCGCCGCATTCGGTAGATCCGCGATCTCCTTTGGATTGGTCTTGTCCTCGACGTCGTACACACGCAAGAGGTTTGGCCTCGTATCGGCGAAGATCAGGATCTTGCCATTGGTCGCGACGTCTTCGTTCTCCCACCCAGCACCGATGTAGGTCCTGCTCATCAACTTCGGAGCCAGCGGTTTCGAGACGTCGTAGATCGTCACGGTCTTCGCACTCGTGACGTAGAGGTAGTGACCCACGAGACGAGCGCCGATGCCGTGCAGCTGCTCGTCACTTACAAGGCCCACGTATTTGACGTTCTTAGAACCGAAGCCATCCGGAACCGGTCCACGGTCCAGGGTCGTTGCCGTGGCAGGCCCGCATACAAGTGCCGTCAAGAGACACGTGAGAGTCGCGACGATCTTCTTCACTCGAACCTCCTAGTAGTCGATATGCACGACTTCTAGAAGGACACCTGAGATTCCTCCCAGGAGCAGCCGGTTAGCGGGCGAGCAGGTAGATCCCGATCCCCACGAAGCCGGTGCCCAGCAAGACGGCGCCGGTCCCGACCAATTGCGAGCGGTCCGAGGGCCGCGTAGTCCATCGGGTTGCAAGCGGCACCAGGATCGCCGCGAGCCCGATACCGAGGAAGATCTGGGCCACGGTGTGACCTCGACCGATCACATAGGCGGCGATGATGGCGATCGCAAGACCGACCCATTGGAGGAGCCACGCGTATCGCCCGGTGATCGGTGGTGGTCGGTCGCCCATGGCGCCGAGGCTAAGCCCTTCCACAACGGCTCCCGACCATGCTCCGGTAGAACAAAGCGGGTGATAATCGTTCTATGACTCTTCCGGTTTACGGCAAAGACGAAGCGTTCCGTGCAGTCAAGGAAGCGTCGTCACGCTTCGCAGCACTTCTAAGATCGGTGGAAGATCCGACCCGGACGGCGATCGGTAGATGGAGCATCGCCGAGGTCGCCGCACACACGAGTCACATCTATCAGATGTATCCGCGGCTGATCGCCGGCGAATCGTCGCCCATCGAAGACCATCTCAATATGAGTCCTCATTGGGACAAGATGCTGGTCGAGGATCCCGAAAGGGACCTCACCACCATCGCGACACGGATCCAAGAGGCCACCGACGCATTCGTTTCTGCCGCCGGCGCGGCCGAGTGGACAGAGCTCGTCGCCTGGCACGGAGGCGTCAAGCTACCCATCTATTCGCTGGCGGCGGTCTTGACTAACGAAGCCGACATCCATGGGCTCGACGTCGCGGCCGCGGAAGCGCGTTCGTGGACGATCCCCGCCGACCACGCGCGATTGATCATCACCGGTCACTTTCCGATGCTCCCGAACTTCGTCGACAAGAAGGCCGCCGACTTCGCCGCTGCTTACGACCTCCGCATCAGGGGCGGCGATCGCGTCTGCGTCACGGTCGACCACGGTTCTGTGGACATCGATCGTGAGCAGCCGTCGTCTGTCGACTGCCACATCTCGGTCGATCCCGTCGCGTACCTTCTCGTGGGGTACGGCCGCAAGAGTCAGTGGGGGCCGATACTCGCCGGAAAGACAGTGGCGTGGGGAAAGAAACCCTGGCTCTCGCTGCGCTTCTCTCGCCTGTTCCACGCGGTCTAGGACCCCTGTGGTACACGACTACAAGCAGACCGAGCTAACGCGCCCGTAACGCGCGCCCCACGGCGCCGTTGAACGCACGTAGGCAACGACGGCAGAGCGAAGGAGATCGGTATGACGAAGCTGCACGGAAAGGCGCTCATCCTCATCACGGCGGGCGTGCTTGCTCTCGGAGGCACAGTGGCCGCTCTGGCCGCGTCGGCCAGCCACGGCAAGAGCACTCAGACACATGGGAACAACGCCTTCGGACATTCCCAGAAGTCTGCGAATCACGGCAAGAACGCTCAGCACGGAGCCAAGAGCTTCGGGCACTCGCACCAGGGAACCACCACCGAGTCGCCGAGCCCGACCCCAACCGACGACAACGGTCAGGACGCAAACGACGACCAGGGTGACGACAACGGCACGGACGCGAACGACACCGAAGCGAACGACCAGAACGACGACAACGGCACGGACGCGAACGACACCAACGACACCCAGTCGAACGACCAAGGTGACGACAACAGCACCGACTCGAACGACACCCAGTCGAACAACCAAGGTGACGACAACAGCACCGACTCGAGCGACAACAGTGGCTCCGGCAGCGATGACTCACAAGGTCAGAGCTCGAGCTCCGACGACCAGGGTGACAACAGCGACCAGCAGGACGACAACTCCGGCCAAGGATCCGACAACTCCGGAGAGAGCAACTCGGGCCACGGCGGTGGCGACGACGGCTCGGACGGTTAATCGACGATTCTGAGCGGCAACCAAAAAAGGCCCCCCGCATGGGGGCCTTTTTTTATTCTCTTGATTCAGTCGCGCGGATCAAGCCCCTCCGAATCCGAGCCGCGAGAGCTTCGTTGCGAGCTCGGTGACCGTCGCGACGCCGAGCTCCCCACGTAGGCGAGCGATCCGTCGGTAAACGGATCGACGCGTCATGTGCATGCGATCGGCGATGTCTTCGACCCTGACACCGTCGGCCAACAGATTCGCAAGCTCTTCATCTTCGCGATCGAAGACGGGACCATTGTGGTCGCCCGATAAGAGACGCGCGGCCTCGCCCGGCAACAACCGCACCATGGATACCTGGATGCATCGATGACGCCACTCTTCAGGAACGTCATCAGACGCGATGAGTACCCAAGTTTGTGCCGGCTCTTCGGACTCCCCGCGCGCGTCCGGTTCGATCATCTCCTACTAGTACGTACGGGCCTGTGCCGCGTAACGCGTTCCGACCGGCGACATCGCTCGGTTTGATGTCACTTGACGCTCGCGCAATGGCACTGCTGAGACAGATTCATGTCACACCGTTACGGAAGTGAAGGGAATTCGTCTTAGTACACGAACCAGGCAAGCTTCACAAGGAGGTCGGAACATGAGTAAGGGGTCGGTAAGAAAGCACACGAGGTCGCGCAAGAGCGTGGTCTCCAGCGTCATCGTTTCGTTGTTCGCCTCGATCGTTGTCGTCGGGCTTCCGTCGGCCTCATGGGGCAGCAGTAGTGCAGGGCCATCGATCGCGTTCTTGAATCCATCGAGCTTCAGCTCGACGGGTGAACGAGGGATCGTCGTTTCGAACCAGACGCCAGACAGTGGACCGAACTGCTGTAACGGAGCGACTCCTACGTACCGGTTGAGCGCGTGGGTTGCCAATCCGCCGCCCGACTACAGCGTTTTCTTCAGTCTCGAGCAGAACACTCTCGATCTCGAGATAACCAACACCCAGCAGACCCAGAACGGTGCATGGCAATCGCAATGGGCGATACCGGCGACGGTTCTGGACGGCCCGGCGACGCTTCACGCTTACATAGTCGTCAACGAACAAGCGGTCGCGTCGGTAGATCAACCCGTGACGATCACGCGTGAAGCCGACAATGCAGAACTCGGCTACCCGCAACCAGACGGTTACTTCGGCACGTATTCCGCGCTGGCGACGGCCCTTCCCGACAAGGGGGCCGCGACGCGCAAGAAGCCCATCGGGGTCGTCGACACTATGTACACGGGCAGCCCAGCTTCGTCCTACGTCCGAGCCTTCTACACGACGTCTGCTCCCGGAACGACCCCGAAATGGAGCGTGTGCGGAACCGAAACGGTAGGAACGAACGCAGACAATGGCGTTCGTTGCACGCTTGCGTCCACAGATGATCAACTCGCAGTGACCGCTGTGGCAAGTGTCATCAACGACTCGCCTAACGACTACGACGACCGGTTCAATCAGTCCGGCGATGCCTTGAGCGTCACCAACGCGTATGCACAGCAGCCGACGACTTTCACGATTGACCCGGCAACGGCCGCACAGAAAGTCGCGGTAGAGCCGAAGTCCGGCATCTTCTACTGCTCAAATGCCGCACTGGTGACGCTCACGGACCAACTCGGACACCAGATCGCGAGCGCCAACGTCGACGTTCACGCGACCGGGCCTTCGGACACGCTCAAGTTCGACACGTTCGGGATCCTCACCAAAAATCAGCCTCCCGACCGTGCCGACCACACCGAGCAAACCGCCTATGACTGCACGGGGCAAAACACCAGTAACGGAACGCCGCCGGGCGACGCGAACCCGGACAATCAGGGGGTACACCGTAGGTTCGGAGCACCCGACCGGAAACACATCGAGACCCTGGGCGGCGGAACCAGCGATGCAGGCACGTTCAGCTTCAAGTTGCACTCCGACGATCCCGGCGAGACTGATTACACGGCCTGGGTCGACGAGCAGGATGACGGATGTCTCACCAACGACGATCTGTTCTTGCCCGGCGAGCTCAATGTGACCGGCGCCATCGGTTGGGCGCAGGATCCGGGCACGCCGGTCGTGCAGCCATACGACACTCCGGTCCCGTGCACACCCGGCGCCGAGAGCCCGAGCCCGACGGACTCGTCTCCCCCGCCGGCAACACCGCGGTCGATCTCGTTGGCGATCACGAATGGTCCGGGTGCGGCACGGACGTTGCGTGGACGAATCAGCTCGGAAGTACCAACCTGCAAGACATCACAACGAGTGAAGCTAAAGATGAGACGCCGCGGCCACTTCCGCACCATCGGCACCGCAACCACGACCGGCCGGGGCAGTTACAGGTTCGTCCAACCAACTACTCGGAAGCACTCCTATAAAGCGATAACACCTGCCACATCGGGATGCGAACGAGCAAGCTCGCCGACGGTTCGGGGATGAATAGCTAGAACGGTTTGAGCCGCGGTCGCCAGGACGCGACCCCGATGGCCTCCGCCGACGCCTCGACTGCCTGGTCGACCGTGCGGATCTTGTCGGCCGCGGCTCAACATCTCTCGCCAGTAGTCAAACCCGTCCCGCGAGGGGACCCTGACAACCACTCGGCGGCAAAAAAGTGGATCTTGACCAGTCAGTGCGTGGCGGGGCCGAGGTCCTCGATCGAATAGAAGAGGTTGAAGCACGGCGTCTGTGTGCTCATGTCGCAGGCAGACGAGGTACCGATGCCGTCGTGAGTCCCCACCGCGCCCTGGCCATTTGTAAACGTGTCGGTGAAGACTCCCCCGTCGTCGTTCACGCCGGTTTCGTCGGGAGCCGGGCATCCCTTCATGTTGGGTTGGTCACATTCACGTCCCCGCCCGAGCACACGCCACGTCGCGTCTTGGGGCACGAACACGTCGAAGGTTGTCGATAGGTCGAACTGATCGCCGGGGGCAACGCTGAGAAGGCCGGGAACGCGCAACTGCTGCCATTGACCAGCCACGTCGACATAGACGTTGACCTCGTCCGGGGCTTCCGAACGTTGCGGATCACCAGTGCACGGCTCCTCGGGAGCACACTGGCCCGACTGTGTGCCGTCGAGCTCGGTCATCCATTCGAGCTTGTTGAACGTGACCCTGTAGTGCTCGACGGGGATCGGAGTGTTCCACCCAACCTCGAAGGTTTTCGCAAACACCATCCGCTGCTTCTTGTTCTTGTGCCAGCCCTTGAACGGCACGAACACATGGATCCCACTGGACGTTTTCTTGATCCTTGGCTTGGGAGCGTTCACAGAGCCTCGGTCTATGACTCGATAAACGACGCGAGACGCACCCGACGGCTTCGGCGGGGCGGCAACCGAGAACGCGTAGTTGCGGTCGTTTACCCGAACGTGCTCGGAACAGAGGTCCTGCGGCTTGGTACAACGCCCGGCTGCGTGGTTCTCGATCGCGTGGGCCATCGTCCCCATCGATGAGATCAACGCGTCTGCTACAGCATCGCCGCGGCGTGAGATCGACGGAACCTTTCGGTGCACCACGACCATCCGAGGCGCGTGGATCTCGGTTCGCTCGCCCGTCACCGCCTCACCGGGCTGCGTACCCGGCGTGAAGTACCGAGGGTCGGTGAAATCTTGCGGCCCCCAGTGGCCGCAATCCCAGATCCACGAGCCCTCCACGGTGAACCGATCCCCAGCCGTGGGCCACGCGAACAATCTGTAGGCGCGCTGCTCCCACTCGATCTCCATCGTCTTGAACTCGTCTTTGTCCTGAGTCTGGCTCTTGTCGATATTCGCCGTGCCCAGAAAGTGGCGATAACGCGCGTCCGGGTGGAAGAACACGTTCATGTCGTAGGAGTTGTGCGCCCTAAAGAGATCCGTATAGGTAGGCATGGCGTTGCGTGCGGTCCCTTGCAAAAGATGCGGAGCAGGCTTTCCGTAGACGTAGGCCCACTGCGGAGACGTGCCTGCGATCAATCCGCCGGGGTCACGCTGGCAGCCGTCCTTGGGGGGCCGGTTGATCGAATCGGGGTGGCCCGAGCGGGAGGCCTTCGAGGCCTGGGCGCCGGCCAGGTGCGTAACGGGGACGAGAAGCGTCACGAGCAATAACGCGACGACTCGATAGCGCACGATGACTCTCCCGATCGCTGTGTCGGAGCGAGCCTAAGCGCGGTCGTCGGGCGACCGGCCAAGCGTTACAAGCGAGAACTAGAAGTCAGTCAGTGCCCTCCGCGACCGAGGCGAGGACCGCCGACCTGATTGCCGGCCACGATCGCGCCACCCTTGTAATTGCGGTCGTCGGTGTAGAGCACGTGAGCGAATCCGCGTGGATCGACCTGCACGTCGATGAAGTCCAAGAGGTTGCGATCCGTGCCCGGAACCGCTGCACAGAACAAGCCCAGCGTGCACACATCGCCGTCGTGCATGGGCGTGTGGCTGACCTTGACTTCGTGGAACGTGGGTTTCGCAGAACGGATGTTGTAGCTCTCGGACAGATACGCGTTCCACTTTGCGCTCTGGTCGGTCGTGGCATCTGGTTTGCCGTTCGGCCGGACGGCGACCGTGGTTGTCGTTCCCAGGAACGCGACCGCAACCTTTCCGGGGGCGCCCGCCGCGATCGCCGGGAAGTAGTGCGTACCGGCATCGAGATTCGCCTTGAACGGAGCTCCCGTTCCGTCCGACTTCCCGTTCCACGTCTTGCCACCGTCGAAGCTCGCCGAGATCCAGATATCGAACTCGGAACCGATGTTCATCGCGAAGGCAACGTAGGGATTGCCCTTGTTGTCGAGCGTGATGTCGGGCCAGAACTCGGAGCCGTCACGACCGATCCCACCGTCGTAAACGAGCTGATCCGTCCACGTCTGGCCGCCGTCGTCAGACCACGCGACCCACATCGTGTGGAAACCCGCAAGCTGCGTTTCGTTGCATCCGGTAGCGCCGTTCTGAGCGTCATCGGCCGCAAGCCACGATACGTACACGCGGCCGGCATGCGGCCCCGATTGCACGACTTTGACGCCACCGGGCATCGCGTTGCAAGCAGAATCCGCGATCGCGGTCGGCGAGTTGATCACGTTGACGGGATTGCCGAACGTCTTGCCCCCGTCGGTCGACGAGTTGACCCACACGACTCCGGGACCGAAGTCGTGGTACTGAACGTAGACGAGTGCATCCTTGGTCGTCTTCTGAGCCGGTATCCATGCATCGGTCCACGGCCGGTCGACCAGGAACGGCATGCTCGACGCGTTGTCGCCACCGAGCGAGGTTCCATGCTGCGGCCATGTCTTGCCGCCGTCGGTGGACTTGTACACCGACGCTTGCAGTGCGTTGGGGTTGGTCTCGGCGCCATTGAGGTTTCCGAGGTACACGGCACCGGACTGATCGACGTTTACCGAGTCGTCGCCCGACTGCGTATCGGCAAAAGCCGCCGCCGTCCAGGTCTTGCCGTTGTCGGTGGACCTGTAGAGAGGAGTTCCGGTCCCGGCGGGCCACGTCGCGTATTCGCTTCCGTCTAGGGCGATCGCAAGAGACGGCTCGCCGCCGCCACTTTGGGGGCCGACGATCGCGGTCTTGACGACCGGCCCGGCCGGCGCGGCTCCCGACGAACCTGCTGCTCCAAATAGCGCGGCGACCAGAACCACGCTTACGCCGATACCGATCACGCGGTTGTGCACGTCGAGGGTCCTCCTCTTGGGGCGATGTCCCCAAAAGGTTCTCCGCGCGGCCCCCTGGTCCCTGCCCCGGCCTAGCCCGCTAGTTCTTTGCGAAGAAGTCCAGCAGGAGGGTCGTTAGCTGATCGGGGGCGTCGAGCGGGATCCAGTGCGAGGCATCCTCGATGCGTTCGTAGCGCCACGGGCCGGACACGTACTTGTGAGAGTCGGTCATCTGTTTCTCGGTGAGGGCGAAGTCGCCCGAACTCCAGATGCCCATGGCCGGAGCCTCGATCGCGGGCAGCTCGAGCGGCTCGCCCACCCACGACTCCGGCCGGGCGTTCGCGCGATACCAGTTCAGGCCGGCCGTCAGCGCGCCGGGCCGAGCAAGGTCTTCCAGGTAGTGGTCGAAGTCGCCTGCGCCCTTGGTCCACGCTCTCATGAACTCCCAGTCGTTACGGCTCAAGAGCTCCTCGGCGACACCTTCGAACTGGAACAAGAACATGTACCAGGAAGCCATGATCTGCTCCGGACCACCGCTTCGAAACGACGTCGGATGCCCCACCGATAGCGCCGTCACGGTTCGGGTCCGTGCCGGGAAGATCGATGCGAATCCCCACGCGGCCCCCGCACCCCAGTCATGACCTACGACGTGGGCACGCTCGATGCCGAGCTCGTCCAACAGGGAGTTGAGATCAACGAGGACGTTGAGGATCGCGTATTCGTCGACGCCTTCGGGTCTATCCGACTGCCCAAAGCCGCGCAGATCAGGAGCGATCGTTTTGTATCCCTCGCCCACCAGGGCCGGGATCTGGTGCCGCCACAAGCGCGACGAGTCCGGGAAGCCGTGCAACAGCAAGACCGCATCGCCGTCGCCTTCGATCTCGACGTTCAGGT
>JAXDJM010000255.1:0-2892 GCA_034665605.1 Actinomycetota bacterium
TATTGGATCGAGGGTGCGCACTTCTACATGTACGAAGACTCGAAAGGAAATGTCCGTCAGGACACACTGCGACTGTCGTCCAACGCTCTCGTCTGGGAGCGCGGCGGTGTCACCTTGCGGATCGAGTCGGCGCTGTCCGAAGATCGCGCTCTGGCGATAGCTCGTTCGATGTCATGAAGCCTCTCGGAATCCGCGTTACCCGATCGGGGCGCCGGGATCGACTCCGTCTTCGACCTGAAGCAAACGCACCCTTCCATCGGGATCCATCGATCCCAGCACCAGGAATTCTGAAGCGAAGCCGGCGATCCGCTTGCGCCCCAGGTTGATCGCACCCACAACGAGCCGGCCCTCGAGCTCCTCGCGCGCGTAGTTCGTGATCTGCGCACTCGTTCTCAGGTGCCCGACGACGGGCCCGAAATCGACCTCGAGCTTCCACGCGGGCTTGCGTGCTTCGGGAAACTCGGCAACGGATACCACGCGTCCGACACGCATGTCGATGGCGAAGAACTCGTCTGCCGAAACGTCGTCTTTGCGGTCCAGGGTTGCCGGGTCGTACGGCCGAGCGTCGTCGTCCATCGGGCTAACCTAATCGCGTGCCGGAGCTTCCAGAGGTCGAATCCGTACGCAAACAACTGCACCCGGAGCTTGCCGGTAAGCGCGCTCTCGACGTGTGGTGGGACCCTCTCCCGAGCGTTCCTCGTGAGTTCATCGAGCCCTCGCTGTTGATCGGAAGAAGGATCGACGGCGTCGGCCGGCGGGGCAAGTTTCTGATCGCTCCGTTGGATTCTGGTTTGGAGCTGATCCTTCACCTCGGCATGACCGGGTCGTTCCGCTTCGACGAGAAAGACGCGTACGCGCGGGCGGGGATCTCGCTCGACGATGGCCGCGAGCTCGTATTCCGGGATCCGCGCCGGTTCGGGCGGCTTGCCGTCGTGCCGGCGGGGGACTACGCGCTGCTTCCGACACTCGCGATGCTCGGGCCGGAACCTTTGTCGGATGAGTTCGATCCCGATCGTTTCGCCGAGGCGCTCGCTCGTACGACCTCTCCGATAAAGCCCTATCTGTTGAGCCAGCGACCGGTTGCCGGCGTCGGCAACATCTACGCCGACGAGTCACTGTGGCTGGCGCGCATCCACCCGCTGAGCAGACGCGTGTCCAAAAAGAGGGCTTACGCGCTGCACGCGGCGATCCGTGAAGTCCTCTTATCCGCCATCGACCGCGAGGGAACGACGTTTCGGGATTTCCAGATGCTGAACGGCGAGAGTGGCAGGAACGCCGGATTCCTGATCGCTTACGGCCGAGAAGGCAAGCCATGCCCCCGCTGCGGACGACCGCTCAGAAAGATCGTGCTCGGAGGCCGCGGAACCACCTACTGTCCGGGATGCCAGCGGGTTTAGTGGGGCCACGAGTTCTCGTCTAGGAGAATGTCTTTTGATGACCTGGAGTAGGAGTGACCCGCACCTCCCGACTCGTTTTTCGAGAAAGAACTAGACATGGCCGATCCTCGACGTCAAGCGCAGATCCTCGCCAGAAGACAGATGATGGCCCGCCGGCGGCGAACCGTCTTCCTATTGGGACTGGGCGTCATAGTCGTGTTTGGTTTCTGGCTAACTCACCGCGGCGGCAGCGACAACAAGGCGACCGCGTCTGGGCCCGGAAAGAAGCCGGGATCGCAAGCTCCCGGTTCGATCTCGCCGACTGGGAAGTCGGCGAAGAGCAGCTTGCCGATCAAGCACATCATCTACGTCATCAAAGAGAACAGGACGTACGACAACTACTTCGGGCGCTATCCCCGCGGGGATGGGGCAACAGAAGGAAAAACATCCGATGGGCGAACCGTGCAGTTGGCGCCTGCGCCGGACGTACTCGAGCCGGACCTGGGCCACAGCTTTTTCGACGGGATCGACGGGATCGACGGCGGGAAGATGGACGGATTCGACAAAGTCACGAACGGCGACTCGCTTCACGGCTATTCGGCGTTCAGCCGCAAGGGGATGCCGAACTACTGGTCCTACGCAGACAATTTCGTGCTCGGCGACAGGATGTTCACTTCGATGTACGGGCCGACCTTCCCCGAGCACCTGTACACGATCGCCGCGTACGCCGACGACGTGACGGGTAACAAGCTAGAGGCAGATCATCCGAATGGTTACTGCGCAGACCCCACCGAGACCGTCTATCACTTCACCGACATCACCAAACATGACGCCAAGGTCATCATGAAGGCCGAGGACAAGTCCGACACGGCGACCGTCGGCAATTACTGGTCCGAGATCAGAGCCTGTTTCAACTTCAAGACGATCATCGACGAGCTCAACCACCACAACATCTCGTGGCATTACTACGACGAAGACGGTTCCTGGTACAACGCGGTCCTTGCGATCCAGCACCTGTACAACTCGCCGTATTGGGGGCCGAACGTGACCACCGAAGACAACCTCATCCCCGATATCCAGAAACATCATCTGGCCAAGGTGTCGTGGGTGATCCCTCCATCCGGTTACAACGATCACCCGGGGGGACCAAGCGTGTGCGCCGGCGAGAACTGGTTCGTTGAATGGATGAACGTGCTAATGAGGTCGAAGTACTGGAAGAACACCGCGGTCTTCTTGACGTGGGACGACTTCGGCGGCTTTTACGATCACGTGCCCCCTCCGCACGTGGACTACATGGGTCTCGGCCCCCGCGCGCCTTTGTTGATCATCTCGCCCTGGGCGAAACAGGGTTATATCGACTCGACCACTTACGAGTTGTCGTCACCACTGAAGTTCATCGAGACGGTGTTTGGGTTGCCGGCCTTGACCGATCGGGACGGTAAGTCTGCCGACATGACCAACGCCTTCGATTTCTCGACGACACCCGACTTCAAATCTCGCAAACTCATACTTCAAC
>JAXDJM010000256.1:0-4972 GCA_034665605.1 Actinomycetota bacterium
GGAGCGAGCGAACGACTTACAAGCTCGACAAGTTCCGTCGCTCCAACCAGTCGACGTGCATCAACCAGCGTCCCGTTGCCCAGGAAGGCCAGAAGGTCAAGAAGGGCGACATCCTTGCGGACGGTCCGTCGACGGATCTAGGCGAGTTGGCGCTCGGCGCCAACCTGCTCGTCGCCTTCATGAGCTGGGAGGGCTACAACTTCGAGGACGCGATCATCCTGTCGCACCGCCTCGTAAAAGAAGACATCCTCACCTCGATCCACATCGAGGAGTACGAGGTCGATGCGCGTGACACGAAGTTGGGGGCCGAGGAGATCACTCGTGACATCCCAAACGTGTCCGAAGAAGTGCTTGCCGACCTCGACGAGCGGGGAATCATCCGCGTCGGTGCCGATGTTGGCCCCGGCGACGTCCTCGTCGGCAAGGTCACCCCGAAAGGGGAGACCGAGCTCACGCCAGAAGAGCGCCTGCTACGTGCGATCTTCGGCGAGAAGGCGCGCGAGGTTCGTGACACGTCACTCAAGATGCCGCACGGCGAAGAAGGCAAGGTCATCGGCGTTCGCGAGTTCAGCCGCGACAACGGCGACGAATTGTCGCCCGGCGTCAACGAGCTCGTTCGGGTGTTCGTTGCTCAGAAGCGCAAGATCTCCGAGGGCGACAAGCTCGCCGGCCGCCACGGGAACAAGGGCGTTATCTCGAAGATCCTTCCCGAGCAAGACATGCCATTCCTGGCCGACGGCACCCCCGTCGACATCATCTTGAACCCGCTTGGTGTTCCATCCCGAATGAACCTCGGTCAGGTGCTGGAAACACACCTCGGCTGGGTCGCGAAACATCGGTGGGAAGACGACGCCGAAACCGTCGCAGCCAACAGCAACGGTTCCCCAGGCAAGTGGCGCAAGCAGGAACCCACGTGGGTTGCGACCCCGGTGTTCGACGGCGCTAAAGAGGACGAGCTCCTCGCTGCGCTGGCCACAACGGGCAAGCGGAAGACCGAGTACCCGTTGGTGAACGAGGTGGGCAAGGCCCAGCTCTACGACGGACGTTCGGGTGAGCCCTACGACAACGAGATCACCGTCGGATACATGTACGTCCTGAAGCTCAGCCACTTGGTCGACGACAAGATCCACGCTCGCTCGACCGGCCCCTACTCGATGATCACCCAGCAGCCTCTGGGCGGTAAGGCCCAGTTCGGTGGTCAGCGGTTCGGTGAGATGGAGGTGTGGGCGCTCGAGGCTTACGGCGCTGCCTACTGCCTCCAGGAGCTTCTGACGATCAAGTCCGACGACGTTCTCGGACGCGTAAAGGTCTACGAAGCGATCGTGAAGGGCGAGAACATCCCCGAGCCCGGGATCCCCGAGAGCTTCAAGGTCCTTATCAAAGAGATGCAGTCGTTGTGCCTGAACGTCGAGGTTCTCTCGGCTGAAGGCGAAGAGATCGAGATGAAAGAGATCGACGAAGACATCTTCCGTACAGCGGAAGAGCTCGGGATCGATCTGTCCCGTCGCGAGCCCAGCAGTGTCGAGGAGGTCTGAGGCTTAAATGCTTGATGTGAACTATTTCGACGAACTCCGTATCGGCCTCGCGACTGGAGATCAGATCCGTGCGTGGTCGAACGGCGAGGTAAAGAAGCCCGAGACCATCAACTACCGGACGCTGAAGCCGGAAAAAGATGGGCTCTTCTGCGAGAAGATCTTCGGTCCGACCCAGGACTGGGAGTGCTACTGCGGTAAGTACAAGCGCGTCCGGTTCAAAGGGATCATCTGCGAACGTTGTGGCGTCGAGGTCACGCGCGCCAAGGTTCGTCGCGAGCGGATGGGTCACATCGAGCTCGCGGCCCCCGTTACACATATCTGGTACTTCAAGGGTGTTCCGTCACGACTGGGCTACTTGCTCGACCTGGCGCCGAAAGACCTCGAGAAGGTCATCTACTTTGCCGCGTCGATCGTCACTCACGTAGACGACGCGAAACGTCACAAGGATCTGCCACGACTCGAAGAAGAAGTGCAGAAAGAGATCGCCCGCCTCGAATCGGAGCGTGATCAGCGCATCGAAGAGATCCTCAAGGAGACAGAAGGTCGCCTCGAGGAGATGGAAGCCCGCAAGGCGCGCTCATCTGAGAAGACGACTGCTCGCAATCAGGCAGAGCGTCAGCAGAAAGAGGTACGCGAGCGGGCCCAGCGGAACATCGATCTCGTCTCGGAAAGCTTCGAGACATTCCGCGATCTCAAAGAGAAAGAGATCATCGATGACGAGATCAAGTGGCGCGAGCTCAAGGACCGCTACGAGGACTACTTCCGCGGCGGCATGGGCGCCGAGGCCATCAAGGAACTTCTTGCAAGCCTCGACCTGAAGGCCGAGGAAGAATTCCTGCGCGACCAGATCAAGACGGCGAAGGGTCAGAAGCGACAGCGCGCGATCAAGCGTCTGAAAGTCATCGCGCCGTTCACCGATCCCACCAAGAAGAACTCTCCGATGGGCATGGTCCTCGACTGCGCTCCGGTGATCCCGCCGGACCTGCGCCCGATGGTGCAGCTCGACGGGGGCCGCTTCGCGACGTCGGACTTGAACGACCTCTACCGGCGCGTGATCAACCGGAACAACCGTCTGAAGAGGCTTCTGGATCTCGGCGCTCCGGAGATCATCGTCAACAACGAGAAGCGGATGCTCCAAGAGGCCGTCGACGCGTTGTTCGACAACGGACGCCGCGGTCGACCGGTGACGGGCCCGGGCAACCGCCCGCTGAAGTCGCTCTCCGACATGCTGAAGGGAAAGCAAGGCCGGTTCCGTCAGAACCTTCTGGGGAAGCGCGTCGACTACTCCGGTCGTAGCGTCATCGTTTCCGGGCCGACGCTCAAGCTCCACCAGTGCGGTTTGCCCAAGCAGATGGCGCTCGAGCTATTCAAGCCGTTCGTGATGAAGCGCATGGTCGATCTCGGTCACGCACAGAACATCAAGTCGGCGAAACGGATGGTCGAGCGCTCCCGCCCGCAGGTGTGGGACGTGCTCGAGGAGATCATCCACGAGCACCCGGTGCTGCTGAACCGTGCACCGACGTTGCACCGTCTCGGGATCCAGGCGTTCGAGCCGGTTCTGGTCGAAGGCAAAGCCATCCAGATCCACCCGCTCGTTTGTGTGGCGTTCAACGCCGACTTCGACGGTGACCAGATGGCCGTGCACGTGCCCCTTTCATCGGAAGCTCAGGCCGAAGCACGCATCCTGATGCTGTCGGCGCACAACGTGTTGTCGCCGGCTCACGGCGACCCGATCGTCACACCGACCCAGGACCTCATCATCGGCTGCTACTACTTGACGGTCGCGCACGACGGCGAGCCCGGCGAAGGTCGCGTGTTCACCAATGCAGACGAGATCGAGATGGCCTACGACTGTGGTGTCGTCGGCATCCACGCAAAGGTCAGAGTCCGCGGGTTGAAGCGCTTCGAAGGCGAGACCGAGGCCGACTACGAGGCGAACCCCGGTCGCTTGATGGAGACGACGGCTGGTCGCGTGATCTTCAACGCGGCGTTCCCCGACGATTTCCCCTTCCAGAACGATTCCGTTAAGAAGAAAGAGCTCGCCGTTCTCATCGATCGAATCGCTCGCGAGTACCACAAGCTCGAGCTGGCTCACGTGCTCGACGCGATCAAGTCGATCGGATTCAAGTACGCGACGAAGTCGGGGGCCACTATCGGTCTCGAGGACGTCACGACGCCCGCGGCCAAGCCGAAGATCCTCGCCGAGCACGAGAAGCGTGCAGAGCGCGTCGAGTCGCAATACAACAAAGGTGTCATCACCGAAGACGAGCGCCGTCAGGAACTGATCGAGATCTGGACGGAAGCAACCGAACAAGTCAAAGACGCGATGGAAGAGAGCTTCGACGAGCTCAACCCCATCTACATGATGATGAACTCGGGAGCCCGAGGGAACATCGTGCAGATCCGGCAGATCGCCGGTATGCGTGGTCTCGTGGCCAACCCACGCGGTGAGATCATCCCTCGACCGATCCGATCGAACTTCCGCGAAGGTCTGACCGTTCTCGAGTACTTCATCTCGACGCACGGTGCTCGTAAAGGCCTCGCCGACACGGCACTGAGAACTGCCGACTCCGGTTACCTGACCCGTCGTTTGGTCGACGTGGCTCAGGAAGTGATCGTCAGGCAAGAGGACTGCGGTACCGATCGCGGTATCCGATTCAACATCAAGGACGAGCGGGGCCACCTGAAGCAGAAGCTGCAGGCACGCGTTCTTCTCGAAGATGCGGTTGCCGGCAAAGAAGTGATCGCCAAGGCCGGCGACGAGATGACGGGCGAGCTCGTAAAAATGATCGAGTCGTCGGATGTCGAAGAAGTCGTCGTGCGTTCGGTTCTCACGTGCGAAGCGAAGCACGGTGTGTGCCAAAAGTGTTACGGCGTGTCGCTTGCAACCGGCCGTCTTGTCGAGCTCGGCGAGGCAGTTGGGATCGTCGCAGCTCAGTCGATCGGCGAGCCCGGAACCCAGCTGACTATGCGTACGTTCCACACCGGTGGTGTATCGGGCGCGGACATCACGCACGGTCTTCCTCGTGTCGTCGAGTTGTTCGAGGCACGAACCCCGAAAGGTAAAGCCGAGATCGCGTCGGCGTCGGGCCGGATCGAGATCCACGAGGACGAGCGCGCTCGTTCCCTCGAGCTGATCCCCGACGACGGTTCCGAGCCGGTCACTTACAAGGTGAACCGCCGGACGCGGATCCGTGTCCGAGAGGGCCAAGAGGTGCAAGCCGGTGAGTCTCTGACCGAAGGTTCCAAGGATCCGGACGAGATCTTGGACATCCTTGGGACCCGCGACGTCCAGCTGTACCTCGTTGACGAGGTTCAGAGCGTGTATCGCTCGCAGGGTGTGCCGATCCACGACAAGCACATCGAGCTGATCGTGCGCCAGATGCTCAAGAAGGTCCGCGTGGACCAGAAGGGCGACACGGGCTACCTCCCGGGGC
>JAXDJM010000257.1:0-6722 GCA_034665605.1 Actinomycetota bacterium
CGACCCCGCGAAGAACGCAGTTATGTCGTCGAGGGCGGCCACGAGCACGAACGCGATCAACAGGCGGAGGCCGTGAGCATGAAACATGAGGATCAGCGTTGCGCCCGCTCCTCCACCTGCGATCCAACCGACGCCGAGCATGGTCCACGCGGCGTCGCTCATTGGCGTGGGGCCCCGGCCGGGGCGAAGTGCAAGGACGAAAGAACCGAACGCCGTCGCCGCGATTACCACACTGAACCAAACCGGCCGTTGCAAGAACGCGACGGTCATCAGCGCGACTCCGCACGCCAGTCCGAACACGATGTTCGGACTGTGTCCAGCTTGCACCAGGGCATCGAGCAATTCGAAGAGGGCGATGGACACGACGACCAGCACCAGCCCGAAGAACCAATCCCGACCGAGCGCGTAGCACGCTGCCATCAGGCCCAGAAGGACAAGAGCCGTGATGACCGCTTGTTTGAGCGATCGCCCGCGCGGGGGCAACGCTGCGACATTTGCCGGGGTGCCGGAACCGGCGGAAGCTACCGACTCCGACATAGAGATCAGACCTCCGAGAGCTCGGTCTCTTTGTGTTCGAGGTTGGCATCGACCGCTGAGATGTACTGGTCGGTGAGCTTCTGGAGCGCGCCCTCAGCGTGACGCTCCTCGTCCTCGGACAGAGACCCGTCTTTCTTCATCTTCTCGAGCTCTTGCTTCGCATGACGCCTGAGATTCCTGATCGACACGCGGCCCTCTTCAGCGCGCGTGTGAGCAAGCCGGATCATCTCCTTACGACGTTCCTCTGTCAGCTGGGGGAACGCGAGCCGGATGACCGTGCCGTCGTTGTTGGGTGTGATGCCGAGGTCCGATGCGAGGATGGCTTTCTCGATGCCCGAGATCGAGTTCGGATCGTACGGAGCGATCACGAGGAGTCGGGGCTCTGGAACCGAGATGTTCGCCACTTGATTCAGTGGCGCCTGGGTGCCGTAGTAGTCGACGGTTATGCGGTTGAGGAGGGATGGCGCCGCCCGCCCGGAGCGGATCGATCCCAACTCCTCCCGGTTGACCGAAACGGCTTTCTGCATCTTGTCCTCTGTGTCCCGGAGAACCTCATCCTTGTCCTCAGGCACGCCACCTCTCCCTTCGGCTCGACTCACGCATGGGATGACTCATTCCGCCGCGCCGGCATGGACGAGGGTTCCGACTTCCTCGCCGGACAGCACGCGCACGATGTTTCCCGCCTTGAGGTTGAACACGATTATGGGCAGATCGTTGTCCATACACAGAGAGATCGCGGTGGAGTCCATGACCTTGAGACCCCGGCTGAGCACGTCGATGTATGCCAGCGACGTGAACATCTTCGCGGTCGGATCGATAAGGGGGTCCGCATCGAACACGCCGTCGACGCGCGTCCCCTTGAGGATGGCATCGGCTCCGATCTCTAGTGCTCGGAGAGCCGCGGTCGTGTCCGTCGAAAAATACGGGTTTCCAGTCCCCCCGGCAAAGATGACGACGCGTCCCTTTTCAAGGTGGCGCATCGCTCTCCTGCGGATGTAGGGCTCGGCCAGCTCTTGCATCCAGATCGCGGTTTGCACGCGCGTTTGAACGCCCTCTTTTTCCAACGCGTCTTGCAGAGCTAGAGCATTGATGACGGTCGCGAGCATCCCCATGTAGTCGGCCGTGGTTCGGTCCGTTCCCTGAGCGGAAGCGGACAGACCCCGGATGATGTTGCCGCCCCCGATGACAATGGCGAGCTCGATCCCTAGGTTCTTTGCGTCTGCTAGCTGGCGCGCGATCGAAGCAACGATCCGGGGATCGATCCCGAAACCATGTTGAGGGTCTGCGAAGGCTTCGCCCGACAGCTTGAGCAAGACCCGCTTGTACTTCGGCGCCGCTTGGAGCGACTCCGCCATCAGGACTCTTTGCCTTCGCCGACTCGGATGCGCATGAACTTGCCGACCGAGATGTTCTCGCCCATGGACACTTTGGCTTCATCGATCAGGGTTCCGATCGTCTTCGCTTTGTCCTGGATCCATTCTTGGTCCAGCAAGACGCGGTCTTTGTAGAAGGATTCGAGCTTTCCGGCGACGATCTTGTCGATCACCTGCTCGGGCTTACCGGAATCTTTCGCCTGCTTCGCATAGATAGACGATTCATCGTCGATCACGGATTGCGGAACTTCGTCGCGCGTCTTCCACGACGGGTCGGCGAATGAGATGTGCATTGCGATGTCTTTGGCAAGGCGCTCGAACTGCTCGGTCTTCGCGACGAAGTCCGACTCGCAGTTGAGCTCGATCAGAACGCCGAGCTTTGGCGGGTAGTTGGGGTCCGGCTTGTGCATGTAGGCGTAGACGATCCCTTCGGATGCAACCCGACCCGTCCTCTTGGCGGCCTCGGCCAGGCCCTTCTCACGCAACCACCGTTTCGCCTTCTCGACATCACCGCCGGTCTCTTCGAGCGCGCGCTTGCAGTCCATCATCCCGGCACCCGTTGCATCTCGGAGTGCCTTTACGTCCTTTGCGTTGATCTCAGCCATGTTCTTTCCTAGTCCTTCCCAGCGTCTGTCTTCGTGCGCTCTTCTTGCTCCTCGCGCTCGAGCTGAAGTTCCCACTCGGCCTTCGGCTCGGCCGCGGCGCCTGGCAGCACTTCGGCAGCCGCTCCGTTCGATGCGGCCGGCGCGGTATCCGGTTGGTCCGGACGCATCGACTTCCCCTCGAGCACCGCGTCCGCGATGATCCGCGTGAGAAGGGCGCCCGACCTGATCGCATCGTCGTTGCCAGGGATCGGGTAATCGACCTCGTCGGGGTCGCAGTTCGTATCGAGGACCGCTACGACGGGGATGCCGAGCTTGCGCGCCTCGCGCACCGCGATCTCTTCCTTCTTCGTGTCAAGGATGTAGACCGCGTCGGGGGTCTTATTGAGGTCACGTAGTCCACCGAGGTTGCGCGACAACTTCTCGAATTCGGCGCGCAGCTTGAGACCTTCCTTCTTCGGGAATCCATCTATCGAACCTGTGTTGATCAATTCTTCGAGCTCGCGCATGCGAGCGATGCGATCGTGGATCGTTCGGAAGTTCGTAAGCATTCCGCCCAGCCACCGGAAATTCACGTACGGCATCCCGCACCGCTTCGCCTGATCTTCGACTGCGTCCTGGACCTGCCGCTTCGTAGCGACGAACAGGATCGTGCCTCCCCCCGCGACGAGATCGCGGGTGAAGACGTAGGACTTCTCGATCCCGGACATCGTCTGCTGGAGGTCCAGGATGTAGATCCCGTTGCGCTCCGTGAAGATGAAGCGCTTCATCTTGGGGTTCCAGCGACGAGTCTGATGCCCGAAGTGAACGCCCGCCTCGAGCAGTTGTCGCATGGTGACGACAGGCACTACATACCTCCTTCGGTTAGCCGTCTCGAAGACGGTCTCCTCCGCTCGTCAACCCCATCGCTGGGGACCGAATGCTCCCGGCCCTCGAGGGCCGGGATACGAGCGTGTGAATTTGTAAAGCCGATAAAGGGTAACAGGGGCTTCGTTGACACCTGATGGGCCGACAGCCATCCTTTACCAGCATGACCGGTCTCTTAGATCACATCGAGGCGTTCCTCACCGCGTGCTCGGCAGAGCGCGACCTGTCCGAGCACACGATCGCTGCGTACCGCGCCGATCTCGGTCAGTTCGCCGAGTGGGCTGCTCGGAGCCACGTGGTCGCTCTAGAAGACGTGGATCGAAAGCTATTGCGGCGCTTCGTGGCGTTCTTAGGGCAGCGCGACTACGCGCGGAGGTCCATAGCGCGCAAAGCGAGCTCGGTCCGGGCGCTCTTGAAGTGGTGTCTGTTGCGCGGATATCTGTCTGCCGACCCGTCGCAGGGGCTAACCGTTCCCAAGCTCGATCGGCCCCTGCCGAGGTTGCTACGCGCTACAGATGCGGCTCGCCTCTGCGAATTACCCCCGACCGACGAACCTGTGGGACTTCGAGATCGCGCGTTGCTCGAGGTCCTGTACGGCTCGGGTGTCCGGGTGTCTGAAGCGTGCGGCTTGGACCTGGATGAGGTCGACTTCACGCAAGGGACGATCTCGGTCCTCGGAAAGGGTCGCAAGGAACGGCGAGTACCCGTAAGCGAGCCGGCCCGCGATGCGATCGAGGCGTATCTCGAGCACGGCCGTCCCGTTCTGGCAAAGCGGGCGGGCGACGATCAATCGGCCGCGCTCTTCCTCAATACCCGGGGGAAGAGGTTGAACCAGCGTGGCGTTCGCCATGTCATGTCCCGCTACCTCACTGCCGAGGGGATGGCCCCCCTCGGCCCCCACGCCCTCCGCCATTCGTTTGCGACGCACCTTCTCGACGGCGGCGCCGACCTCCGCGCGGTGCAGGAACTGTTGGGCCATGAGAACCTGGCAACCACGCAGATCTACACGCACGTGTCGACCGAGCGCCTGAAAGCCGTTTATGAGCAAAGCCACCCCAGAGCCTGACGCGATCGACGAGACCGTCCACAGCGATGCCACGACCGGCATCGCGGAGGTCGATCGCGCCTGGACCGAATACAAGGGAGAGGGCAAAGCCAGCGCCAGGGAAGCGCTGATCCTCAACTATTCCCCGCTGGTGAAGTACGTGGCAGGTCGTGTCGGCGTGGGCTTGCCGGCGAATATCGACCAGGCAGACCTGATGTCGTACGGCATCTTTGGGTTGATCGACGCGATCGAGAAATACGACCAGTCGCGGGGGATCAAGTTCGAGACCTACGCGATCAACCGGATCCGCGGCGCCATCATCGACGAGCTGCGGGCTATCGACTGGGTACCGCGCTCCGTCAGGTCCCGGGCTCGCGAGGTCGAGAAGGCGTATGCAGCCGTCGAGAACCGGCTGAAGCGGCCTCCTTCGGATGCGGAGATCGCCGCCGAGATGGGCGTGACGATCGACGAGCTGAACCACATCTACACGCAACTGTCGACGGTGTCGCTGGTTGCTCTCGACGAATTGATGTCCGTGGAAGGTGACCGCGGCGACAAGCTCTCACTGGTCGAGACCCTGGAAGACACGAAGGTGGCGTCTCCTGCCGACGCGTTCGAGAACGAGGAGATGAAGGGCATCCTCACCGAGGCCATCAATCGCCTGCCCGAGCGCGAGAAGATCGTCGTGACTCTTTATTACTTCGAAGGCCTGACCCTTGCGCAGATCGGCGAGGTCCTGGGAGTTACCGAATCCCGGATCTGTCAGATCCACACCAAAGCGGTGCTGGGCCTAAAGGGCCGGATCGCCGACTCAACCGCGCCCAGGTAAGGGGCTCGGGAGCGTCCCGAAAGACGAATGATGGCGGCCCAACCGACTTGAAGCATGTTCACACCAACCCGAATGTCACGTGGTACGTGGTACGTGGTACGTGGTCCACTTGCACCACGTACCACGTACCACGCTGAAAAGCCCACCTCTAGGACATGACCGGACTACGCCGCTCTTCTAGTTCGCTTCTGATGCGGGTGCCCCCGCCCGTAATCACATAAGCGGCCCCTCTGCGGCGGACCAGCCCCCGGACTTCCATCCTTGAAAGAGCTACCGCGGAACGCCCCGGTTCGAGATTCAGCGAATTGCAGATGTCATCGTGGGTCACTGGGACGTCGTCTAGAAGGTGCAGGATCGAACGCTCGACGCCGTCAAGTTGAATCGCAACAGGAGTACCTCCGGACGCCGAAGATAAGTCGGACCACACAAGCCCAGGCGCGAGCTCGTCCGTTATGTCCTTCAAACAGGTCACGAGTGCGGCCTGCGACGACTTGATAAGCGCGTTTGGGCCCTTTGCCATTGGGTTTCGAACACTGCCGGGCACCGCGAAGACCTCCCGGTTGGCCTGTAGCGCGTGTCGCGCCGTGTTCAGTGCGCCACTCTGGTAACCACCTTCCACCACGACAACGCCGCACGACAATCCCGCAATGATGCGGTTCCGTTGCGGGAATGTGAAGGTGCGCGGCCTGATCCCAAGCTCATATTCGGAGATCAATGTTCCGTTCTTCATGATTCTTTTGCGGAGTGCGTTGTTCCGATTCGGATAGGCCTGGTCGAGACCGCAACCAATAACCGCGACCGTTCGCCCTCCCGCGTCCAATGTGGTTTTGTGCGCTATCGCATCGATCCCAACAGCAAGTCCTGAAACGATCACAAATCCTGCCTGCACGAGCCCCCGCGTCAATTCTTCGGCAATCTCCATTCCCGCAACCGTCGGTCGGCGAGTTCCAACCACGGCAACCATGCGGACCGCTGGATCGAGCGGCAGACCCAGCCGAAAGAGGCGATCCGGTGGGTATTCCCCACCCAGCTCGTTCAACTGCTCGGGCCACTCTTCGTCGGTCGGGCAGATCGTGCAGACCTCGTTTTTCTCGGGAAAGTGGACGAAATTGTCCGGGATGAGCAACGGCGGTCGAACGAATTCCGATCGCATCAAGCGACCTGCCTTTCGGGAGAGATATCCATCCGGTACATCAATGCTTCGCCGAGGTGGTCCGCACTCACCGATTCCAGGCCCTCGAGGTCCGCGATCGTTCGAGCCAATCGCAGCGTTCTATCGACGGCCCGTGCTGACATCCCCAACGCTTCGATCGAGAAAGTGAGTTCCTCGCGAGCGCTCAGTGGCAGATGAACGTGCTTGTTCAAGACCCTAGATGGGATCGCTGCATTGCAGACAGGGGCCTTGTAACGATCCGTCTGTAGAGCCCTAGCAGCTTCGACTCGAGCGCGCACCACCTCAGACGACTCAC
>JAXDJM010000258.1:0-7639 GCA_034665605.1 Actinomycetota bacterium
GCGACCTTCAGACCATCGAAGTCCTTGAAGCGCTCGCGGATAGAGAAGAGATCCAGTAGTGCTTGGGTTGGATGCTCGTGTGCACCGTCCCCCGCATTGATAACGCTGGCCTTGACCCACTGTGACAACTGGTAAGGCGCGCCGGATGCGGCGTGGCGAACGATGATGGCGTCGACGCCCATCGCCTCGAGCGTCCACGCCGTGTCTTTGAAAGATTCGCCTTTGGAGACGCTGGACCGCGAGTCCGCCGAGAAGTTGATGACGTCGGCCGACAAACGCTTGGCGGCGAGCTCGAATGAGATCCGCGTTCGCGTCGATGCTTCGTAGAACAGGTTGCAAACCGTTCGTCCACGCAGCGTCGGCAGTTTCTTGATCGGCCGGTCGGTCACGTGCCGGAGCGAGTCCGCGGTATCCAGGATCGTCGTGATGTCGTCGTAAGACAGCTGATCCATCGACAACAGATGTTTGATCATCGATAGCCTCCGATCACCACGGCATCCTCGCCGTCGATCTCTTCTACTTTCACCTTCACTACCTCGTCTGCCGATGTCGGGAGGTTCTTACCGACGTGGTCCGCACGAATGGGGAACTCGCGATGACCCCTGTCGACGAGCACCGCGAGCTTGATCGAGCGAGGACGACCGAGGTCTAGCAGCGCGTCGATCGCCGCCCTGATGGTGCGGCCCGTGTAGAGAACGTCATCGACGAGGACGACGGTGCGCCCATCTATGTCGGCGGGCACGGTGGTTGCTTCGAGACCTCGTGGGGTGCGCATCGATACGTCGTCGCGATAAAGGGTGACGTCCAAAGCGCCCGACTCGACCGCCACCCCTTCGAACGAAGCGATGGTCGATGCGATCCGCTCCGCCAGAGGAGCACCCCGGGTTCGGATGCCGACGAGGACGAGATCCTCGGCTCCCTTGTTCGTCTCGACGATCTCGTGTGCCACGCGCACGAGGGCACGGCGGATGTCGTCCGGCCCCATAACCGTCGCCCGGACGGCGAATGCCTGCTGTGGTTGTGCCACTAAAAAACGCCTCCCCGATCCGGGGAAGCGCATGCGCGGACGGTACCCATCTTTCTGCTCCTTCTCGGCCTCACAGGGCCGCTCTTAAAGGATGACTGGGCGAGAGTCTACGACGTGGGACCGGCGACGACCACCCGTTTCGGTATCAGTGATGTATCCGGGTCGGAGTTCCGCGTCCTTACTAGTGCCATTAGGCACGCACCAAGAGCCACAAGCCCCAACAAGGGTGGGGGGTCCGTGGACAGGAACAAGCCTCCATACAGCAGGGCGGCCACGGCGCAGTTGCGGACCGAGCGAGCAGTCAGCACCAGCGACACGATCCCCACCAGAGCAAGGGTCTGAGCCGGCACCCAGTAGTACCAGTAATAGACCGGGTCCACGAGCACCCTCGCTATGACGATCGCGAGCGGCACGGCCCACGGTGCAGCCGGAGATCTCCGGGCGAACCACGCGACGGCGCAACCGCCTCCAAGAACGAGCGCCCCTTGTAGCAAACGCGCTCCCCACGAGAACGTGGACCCCGCGGGAAGCAGGTAATGGACGGGCGATGCGGACGACACGGTCCAGTGGTACGAGAAGCTCGCGACCGAGCCCCACACCAGGAATGGTGCGTACGCCACCACCGCGACCGTCACGGCGGACACGGCCGCGACAACGGAGTGCCGGTGGTCTTCATCGAGCAGCAATATCGGCAGTCCCTGGAGCCCCCACGCCGTCATCGCGGCAGACGCCCCGAGGACGACTCCGGCCGTCAGCCACCGACCACGTCGAGCCGCGAGGGCGGCGCCGAGCCACATCAAAGGGACGATCGACTCCGCCGATTGCCCGATAGCGGTCGCTACCCCACCGAGCCAGACGATCCACAGGCCGCACACCGCCATCTCCGCCACGCGGTGCCGTGTCGAGTCGCCGGCCCATAGGGCACGGACGAGCAGAGCAAGCGCCACGACCGAACCCACCTCGACGGTGACGGCAAGTGCGAGCTTGTCGCTCACGTGAAGGGCTCGAGCGATGCCGCCGATCGTGCCGGAGAAGGCCAGGTGCAAGGGCCCAACCTGGATCGTCGGGTCCGACAGGGCGTGGCTCCATGACCCCGAGAAGAGCTTGGCCCCAGCTCGCGCGAAGAGCACGCCGTCCCCGGCCGACACCGCGGTCGACGCGTCCCAGATCGCGTGCACCAGAGCGGCGGCGGCGATCAGCGGAAGTCGCACGCGGGTCACGGCAACCAGGACGCGTGCGCGCCCCGTCGGTTGCATGGGTGATACCGCCACGTGGCCTCCCGTTTCTAGCTCCAGGAGCCCCGATCCCACCTCAGTGGGTCTGTGGCCGCTCCTCTACCAGGCGACCCAGGACTCCATTGATGAATCGGCCGGAATCCTCGGTGGATAAAGCCTTAGCGAGCTCTACCGCCTCGTTGATCGCGACGGCCACGGGCACGTCGGACCCCCACAGGAGCTCCACCAGGGCGATCCTGAGCAGGATCCTGTCGATGACCGGCATCCGATCGATCGCCCAGCGATCGGCATAACGGGTGATCAAGGAGTCGATATCGGCGTGGTGGGCTTGAACCCCCTCCACCAGGGTCCGAGCATAGGCAACCGCCTCGTCGGTCGGCAGCTCGGCTGCACTCCCGTCGTCGTCGCCGGTAGGCAAGACCCACCCTGCGTCACTCAGCGCCGAGAACGCGTCGACCGGAAGCTCGTCCGTTATCTCGGATTCGTAAAGAGCATCGACCGCGAGCCTCCGCGCGGCGCGACGGTCCTTCACGGATGGTGGCCTAAGCGCGCGATGAATACGTGCCCGAGCGCGTGTCGACCTTGATGCGGTCGCCCTTCTCGAGGAAGAGGGGCACTTGCACGATCGCGCCCGTCTCGAGCGTGGCCGGCTTGAGAGCCCCGGAGACGCGGTCTCCTTTGTGACCCGGCTCGGTCTCTGTGATCTCGAACTCGATCGAGACCGGGAGCTCGGCACCGACGGGCGTCCCTTCGTAAACGGGTACGAGAACCATCGTCGAGTCTTTCAAGAACCGTCGGGTGTCGCCGAGCATCTCGGGATCGATGTGGATCTGCTCGAACGACTCGTTGTCCATGAAAACGAGCCCGGCATCGTCTTCGTAGAGGTACTGCATCTCGCGCTTGTCGAGCACTGCGAGGTTGACCTTTTCGTCGGCGCGAAACGTCTTGTCGGTCACCGCGCCGGTTTTCACGTTCTTAAGCTTGGTCTTGACGAAGGCTTGACCCTTGCCCGGCTTCACGTGCTGGTAGTACACGATCGTGAAGAGCGTCCCATCGATATCGAGGGTCTGCCCGGGTCGCATGTCGTTGGTTGAGATCATCTGACTTCTCTTACAGCTCGATGAGTGAGTCTTTGGGCGCGTGCCCGAGAACCTCGGCGCCGTTCTCGGTAACTACGACGATGTCTTCGATCCGTATCCCGCCGGAACCGGGGAGATAGACACCCGGCTCGACGGTGACGACGTCGGATGCCACGAGAGTGTCGGCAGAAGTTCGGTGCAAGCGAGGAGCTTCATGGATATCGAGGCCGACCCCATGGCCCAGCCCGTGTCCGAACGACTCGCCGTATCCCGCCGACGAGATGACGTCGCGCGCGCGCGCGTCGACCTCGATGCCCGAGGCCCCCACCGATATCGCACGGATCCCTGCTGTTTGTGCCTCTAGAACCAGTTCGTAGATACGCCTTTGATCGTCGGTTGCGGGGCCGACCACGACCGTGCGCGTGAGGTCGGAGCAATACCCATTGAAACGAGCACCCATGTCGATGAGGACGAGGTCCCCCTTCTCGGCTGCACGTTCTGAAGGGGTGTGGTGGATGTGCGCCGAGTGCGTGCCCGCTCCGACGATGGGCTCGAATGAAACATCGTCGGCTCCCGACTGTCGCATCTTCACTTCGAGATCCAGCGCGAGTTGCCGCTCGGTCACGCCGGGAACGATGCGATCGAGCGCCCACCTGAAGGCTTCGTCCGATAGCTCGACCGCGCGCTTCAAAAAAGAGATCTCCTCCGCGTCTTTCACCCTGCGGACGTTCTCGACGATCCCTTGCGTCCACTCGAGCCGGATCCCCGGCAAGCGCTCGCCCAAACGATCGAGTTCGCCAACCGTCATCGTGTCCGCCTCAATGCCGAGCTTTGTCACGCCCGCGGTATTGAGATGCTCCGGGAGCACGTCCGAGAGCGCGTCCTGATAGATGTGGATATCGGCACCGTCGACGAGATCGCCGGCCCGCGCGGCATACCGAGGGTCGGAGAAGAAGATGGCACCGCCTCGCGTCAGCAGCAGTTGAGCATTGCTTCCCGAGAACCCGGTCAGGTAGCGGACGTTCGTCAGATTCGTGACGAGGAGCGCGTCGCACTCCGTCGCGCCAAGTCCCTCGAGAACGCGAGCACCGCGCGAGCGGTGATCAGTCATCGGCGCTCATCTCGACGAGCGCCCGCAAGGCTGCAACGTAGGACTGGGAGCCGAGACCGCAAACGATCCCCCGAGCAGCCTCCGCGGTTACCGAGTGCCGGCGCCACGGCTCGCGTGCGTGGATGTTGGACAGGTGAACCTCGATCACGGGAAACGGAACGGCACGGATCGCATCTGCTATCGCCCTGCTTGTATGCGCATATGCCGCAGGGTTGAGCACCGCGCCACCGACGTCCTTGATGGCACCATGAAGCAACTCGATGATCTCGCCCTCGCGCGCGGTTTGGTGGATCTCGACTTCGCACCCAAGCTCTGCTGCACTCTTCTTGATGACGTCATCCACGTCGTTCAAGGTCGCGGTGCCGTAAACGGACAGCTCGCGTGAGCCCAGCAGGTTCAGGTTCGGGCCGTGGATCACCAACACCTTCATCCAGCCAACCTTTCGATCGCTTTCTCCAGCGTCCGGCGGGGTGCTGCGACGCCCGCAGCCGGGCGTCCTATCCCGTCCAAGACTACGAACCTCATGCCCCTCTCGTACTTCTTATCGAGGAGCCACGCTCGTTCCAGCTCATCGAGATCGAGGCGCATGCTTACCGGCAATCCAACGGCACTCAATACCCGTCGGTGGCGCTCGACTTCTTGCTGCGAGAGACGACCCAACTCGTTTGCGAGGTAGGCGGCGGCCATCATACCGAGGGCCACTGCTTCTCCATGGCGCACACCTTCATATGAATTAAGAGCCTCGATCGCGTGGGCGAACGTGTGACCGTAGTTGAGCCATGCGCGCACATCTCTCTCGTCCTCGTCTTCGGACACGATCCTTGCCTTGATCGCGACGGCGCGCGTAACGATCTCGCGCAACAGGGCGCGGTCGCCTTTCAAGATGCTCGCCGCTTCGGTTTCGATCAGATCTACAAGGCTCTCGTCGGCCAGCAAGCCCACCTTGATTGCTTCAGCGAGGCCGCTGCGAACCTCTTCGACCGGAAGGGTTTCTAGAACCTCGACGTCGGCGACGACGACGACGGGCTGGTGGAAAGTTCCGACCAGGTTCTTGCCGGCGGGAAGGTCGACCCCGGTCTTGCCTCCGACGGCGGCGTCGACTTGAGCGAGCAGCGTCGTCGGCACCTGCGCTACCGCGATGCCGCGGTTATACGTCGACGCAACGAAACCGGCGATATCGGTGACCACTCCGCCGCCCACGCCCACCACGAGATCGTTGCGATGAAGGCCCGCGGCGGCGACGCGCTCCCACAGGTCGACCGCGGTGCTCGGAGACTTAGACGACTCGCCCTCCGGGATCGTTGCGACGGCAGGTTCGAGGTCGAGCTCGCGTAGGGAAGAAGCGACGCTTTCGGCGATGGCGCGAACCGATCCGTGCGTAACGATGAAGGCGCGCTCGGGCTTCAAGCTCGGCGGTAGAAACCGCACGAGTTGCCCGGCGACACCCGCGCCGATGACGACGTCATAACCGCGCGTGCCGAGGTCGACGTGGACGACATCGGGTCCATCCTTAAGCTCACCGAAAGCCGCCACGATCTCATCTGCACACTCGGTCACCGACTTCCCATCGGTAACGATGGTGGCCCGTGCAACCTCCTCGTATAGCGAGCGACGGTACTGATACAGGACCGGCAGCTCGCCGCTCTTCAGCAAGGGTCTCGTCGCATCGCCCGAGAGACGACGCAATGCTTCTTCGAGACCGACGCTCAGGTATGCAACGTCGTGTCCTGCAAGCACGGCGCGCACCTCGGGGTTGGTTATCGATCCGCCGCCAAGAGCGACGACTCCTCGTGCCTCGGCGAGGACGTTCAGAACGACATCTCGCTCGAGCGTACGGAAATGCCCCTCGCCCTCAGCCTCGAACACTTCCGCAACGGAACGGCCCTCTCGCTTCTCGATAACGGAATCGGTATCGATGAAAGGCTCGTTCAAGCGGGCCGCGAGGGCAGTTCCCACGGTTGACTTACCCGCCCCCATGAAGCCGATCAGAACGATCAACGATCCAAGGCCTTGTCGACCCTGTCCTGGTAATGCGCGAGCGCGGCTTCTAGATCCTCGACCGTGTCTCCGCCGAACTTCTCCATCACGGCGTCGGCAAGCACGAGGGCAACGACCGCTTCGCACACGACGGCTGCTGCCGGTACCGCACACACGTCGGTCCGTTCCTGGAACGCCTCATCGGGCTCGCCACTCGCCAGATCGACCGTTCGCAATCGCTTCTTCAGGGTGGACAGAGGTTTCATAGCGGCCCGGATGCGGATCGTGCCGCCGATCGAGATGCCTCCCTCGGTTCCACCGGCCCGGTTGGTCGCGCGCGAGAGATCGGGCTCGATCTCGTCGTGTGCCTGCGAACCGGGGCGTCCGGCAAGCTCGAACCCGTCGCCGATCTCGACTCCCTTTATCGCAGGGACGGCCATGAGTGCTCCTGCGAGACGGCCGTCGAGCTTGCGATCCCAATGGACATGGCTGCCCAGGCCGGATGGGACCTCGAAAGCAAGGACTTCGACAACGCCGCCGAGAGAATCGCCGTCTGTCTGCGCCGAATCGATCGCGTTCTGCATCGCGTCGCTCGCGGCCGCATCGAAGCACCGCACTGGAGACGCGTCGATCGCCTCGAGATCCTCTGGGCGCGGGGTAGGCGCGCCGTCGGGTGAGCGGACGTCTCCTATCTGAACGACGTGCGAGACGATGCGAACGTTCAAACGGCCCAGAAGGGCTTTCGCTATGGCTGCTATCGCGACGCGCGCGGCAGTCTCGCGTGCGCTCGCCCGCTCGAGCACATTGCGAGCGTCGTCGAATCCATACTTCAGCATCCCGGGAAGGTCGGCGTGCCCCGGTCGCGGACGGGTCAGAGGCCGCCCCCCCGGTTCACCCTCGACGGGCATGACGTGACTCCACTTATCCCATTCGCTGTTCGCGATGCTGATCGCAATCGGCGTTCCCAGGGTCTTTCCCCCGCGCACGCCCGACACGATCGTGAGCTCGTCTTTCTCGATACGCATGCGGGGGCCGCGCCCGTATCCGGCGCGGCGGCGGACGAGCTCGTCTTCGATCCACTTCGTTTCGATGGGAAGGCCCGCCGGCATCCCTTCCAGGATCGCGACGAGCCCGCGCCCATGTGACTCCCCAGCAGTGAGATAGCGCAACCGGCTCATGAAGTCAGTTTAGGCGGGCTCCCAAACTAGAG
>JAXDJM010000259.1:0-6195 GCA_034665605.1 Actinomycetota bacterium
GCCCCGACCGTCGCCTGGCACGCAAATGGCTCGGCCCATTCGCTCCCCGAGTTGTGCGTCACGTAGATGCGTCCGTCGTTGGCTACGGCGAACCCATCCGTCGCCGTTGGGAACGCGATGGCATTAAAGCGTGTGGTGAGACGAACCGGTGAGGTCGCCGTGCAGTTGAGTCCGGCGCCCGTCCTGCACGCGTACTTGAGGGCCCAAGTCGCCCCGCCATTGTTGGTCGATAGCAAAGCCCCGTCCGCGACCGCATACCCGATCTTTGTCGTTGGAAAGACGATGCTCGTCAGGTCATCGCTGACGCCGCTGTTGATGACTCCCCATCGATCTGGGCTGCTCGGAGCCGAGTGAGCGGCCAGCAACGGAAACAAGTACATCGAAATCAGCGACAGGACCACGATTAGTGGGATCTTCTTCACCTGAGCTCCTTGCTGAGTGGCCCGAGGGCAGGAATCCCTTGGATGGTTCGACTCGGCCCTCAGAGCTCCTGCGCTCCGGCCGGCAAGACGTGGTGTGGACGGCGCGCGGCCCCCCCGGGTCATTAGGCTGACCTCGCTATGGTGCAGAGTGACGGCAACGTCGGCCTACAGGACGAGGATCCGCTCGTCCTCATCGTGTGGCGCAGGATCGTCCGGCGCCTGAAGGCGAACGCTCAGACCCCAGAATTCGGCCGGCTGCTGGTCGCTCAGGCGGCCGGAGCCGCGGGCGATGCTCTCGTGGCCGTGGCGCTGGCCGGATCTTTGTTTTTTTCCGTTCCGACCACGACGGCCCGGGGACGGGTGTTTCTGTATCTTGCTCTGACCGCGGCCCCCTTCGCGGTCGTCTCGCCGCTCCTCGCCCGGTTCCTCGACCGGTTCAAGGGGAGCCACAAGTGGGCGATGGTGGCCTCAGCCTTTGCCAGAGGGGGCCTCGCGTGGCTGATGGCGACCAGAACCACCTCGCTCTACCTGTTCCCGATCGCGTTCGGGATCCTCGTTTTCTCCCGAGCTGCTCTGATCGTGCGGGGGGCGCTGCTCCCCCGGCTGATACCGCACGACGGATCCCTGGTGTCGGCCAACGCTTCGCTCTCGAAGATCAGCGGCCTCGCCGGGATGGTGGGTGGGTTGCCGGGCCTTGCCCTGATCAAGCTCTTCGGCCCCCACGTGGAGCTTCTCTACGCCGCACTCATCTATCTCGTCGGAGTGGTTCCGGCTCTCGGCCTACCCCGGGCCCGAGGCGTAAGGGCCGATGTCGAAACCCGGGCCGCTCGCGCCGCCGCTCGCTCGAGCGCCATTAGAAGGGGATTCGTATCGACCGCTTCGATGAGGCTGCTGGTTGGGTTCTTGGTCTTCCACCTTGCGTTCGCCTTCAGGCGCGAGCACTTCTCGTCTCTGGGGTTGGGGGGCCTCGTCGCGGGGGCCGCGTTCGGAGGTCTCCTGGGCGCCATCGTTGCGCCGCCTTTGAGACGGTTGCTCCGTGCTGAAGGGATGATCGCTCTAAGCCTTGTGGTTGCCGGGATCGCGGGCGTTCTCGTCGGCCTCAAGTTCTCCGAGGTGAGCGCGATGGTCCTTGTGTTTGCGTTCGGCGTCGCGCAGGGCTCGGGGAAGGTTGCGTTCGATTCCATAGTCCAGCAAGAGTTGCCGGAAGAAGCACGAGGCTGGGCGTTCGCTCGCTTCGAGTCGTTCCTCCAGCTCGCATGGGTTCTGGGCGGAGTCCTTCCGTTGCTCGTTGCGATCCCGGCCGGAGGAGGCGTCTTGTCCGCGGGGGTCGTGGCGCTCGTGATGTCGGCGGTTTACCTGGTGGGCGGTCGGGGGCCGCGGCCGAGAGCAAGTCGCTTAGCATCTCGACCGGCTGAAGCGCTTACTCAGCAACCCGGTGGAACCGGAGGGGGGCAGCGATGAACATCGCGTTCACGCGTTCTGAGAAACCAACATTGGGCGTCGAGATCGAGGTCCAGCTGGTCGACGAGACCGGCGCGCTGGCGACCGATCCGGCGGCGACCTCGGTCCTTGCCGATCTAGCCGACGACGTGGGCTACAAGCACGAGCTCCTCGAGTGCACGATCGAAGTCATCACCGGCGTCTGTCAGAACGTCGATGAGGTGCGCTCGGATCTGGGGGCAAAGGTCGAGCGGCTTATCGACGTTGCGGGCGACCACGGTTATCGCGTGCTGTGTACCGGGACGCATCCGTTCTCGTCGTGGACCGACCAGACCGTGTCGCCGGATCCGCGCTATCACCGTCTGATCGAGGACTGCCAGTGGACGGCGCGTCGGTTGCTCATCTTCGGCGTTCACACTCACGTCGGCGTTGGTTCCGGTGAAGAAGCGATCGCGATCTCCAACAGTCTGGCGACGTACATCCCACACTTCCTCGCGCTGTCTTCGTCGTCGCCGTTCTGGATGGGGCGCGACACGGGCCTTGCGTCTACGCGCTCGAAGATCTTTGAGTCGCTCCCCACTGCGGGACTGCCTTACATGATGGAGAACTGGGGGCAGTTCCAAAGGTTCATGCGCACGCTTATCGGGGCCGGCACGATCCGGAGCATCAGAGAAGTGTGGTGGGACATCCGGCCGCATCCCGGTTTCGGAACTCTCGAGTTGCGCATCTGTGATGGCGTACCGACGATGGAAGAGCTGTGTTCGCTGGTTGCGCTCAGTCAATCGTTGGTGGTGTGGCTCGGCGAGCGTTACTCGTCCGGCCTCGAGACACCGCGGCACCAAGCATGGACGATCCGCGACAACAAATGGCGGGCCGCGCGTTATGGCGTCGACGCCGAGATCATCCGCGACGAAGAGGGCAACGTCATGTCCCTGCGTCGTTCGATCACGGATCTGGTCGATCAGTTGAGTCCATGTGCCGAGCGTCTCGGATGTTTAGAGGAGCTGCACGGGATCAACTCGATCCTCGAGCGGGGCACGTCTGCGGTACGCCAGCGCGAGGTTTTCGCTCAGAAAGGCGACCTGCCGTCGGTAGTCGATTCGCTGTGCGAGGAGATGCGCACCGGCAAGCCCCGGCCGCTCCCCGACTCCGAGATGGTCGGCTCGGCCGCATCCGACGGAACCCCCCTGGCCGGCGAATAACCCCCTTCTGCTCGAACCGAACCGCGCTTTCCGGGGCCCTACGCGAGCAGAGGCTGTGTTCAGCTAGTGGACGCGGATCGTTGGTGAGCGGTCGCCGGAACAAACGAGGGGCTTGCCGGGCTCCCCGACATCTTGCACTCGGGTCCTCGCAAAGAACTTGCCATGAGCATGCGGGTGAACGAGATGCCATGCCCCCTCGTGATTGGTCTTGTCGAAGCCGATCGGGTGCCTCTTGTGGTGCCGGATCCGGAGCACCCTCACTTTGCGCGCAACGTGACAACGGCGGATCGGATCACGGACCAGTCCTACGAAGCGGCCCCGGTGGTAGTCGATCGTGACGGTGGTCAGTGGGGGCTCACATTCTTTCTGAGCAGGGGCGCGCAGACCTCCACACGCAACTGGAGGGCTGCCGGACGGGCTCGGAGTCGTGTCGGTCGGCGTCGCCGAGGGGGTACACGACGAACAAGGGGGATGTGCAGTTGGCGTCGGGTCCGGGCCAGTCGGTGACGGCGGCGCGCTCCTGGTACTCGTAGTCGTGGGCTCGACGCACGGAGGGGTTGTTGGGGTGCATGGGTGAGCGCTCCTCGGCATGGTCGCCACTCCACTCGTAGACGTGGCTGCCCGCGCTGCCCCCACCGCGGCGAGGGTCATCACAACAACGAGGACAACCAGCGAAGGTCGGCTCGGATTGGGGCGATTCATGCGCGTCACTCAACCATTCGGCACGGGTCGCTTCAACGGGAATCCCCGCTTTTCCTCTGCGGCAACCGGGGAAAACGCGGACTATGCAGGAAAAGCGTGGGGGCTCAGGCTCTGGGGCCCAGGATCCTGACGTCTCCCCTTCGCATCGTCGCTCCCGTCGAATCGAGCCATTCGCACAGGGGGACCGCGTACTTCCGAGATGTGCCCAGCAAGTCCCGGATCTGGGCGACGGTTGCCGGTCCCGACTCCTCTATATATGTGCGTACCCGAGAGCGAGCTTCGGCCGCCCGGCGATCGGCGAGCAGGAAGTCACCGACCCGGACGAGGTCGCCGTTCTCGATCATGGCTTTGAGCAGCTCGGGATCAGTATCGAGGTCGGCAATGAAGGGCGGAGTGAAGCCGGCTTCGTCCAGTCGAGCCAACAGCTTGGAGCGGGCCGCCTCGAGGTACGGGCTGAACCGCACTCGGTGGCTCGCGAGCCTGATGGTTCTGCCCTCGTCAACGACCTTCGATGAATGGGCGACAAGGGCCGACACCCGCTCCACGGTTGTGTCCAATGCTGCTGCCACGGCGGGCTTGTCCATGCCCCGGTCCAGCGGGTTGGTGTCGTGGTGTGCGCGGACCGCACTCTCCAGACCCTCGACAAGCGCATCGAGATGCCCGTGCGATACCGCGATCGACTCCAACACGACGACGTGCGATGGCAGCTCGGCCACTCCGACGCGCGCGAGAAGCCGGTTGACGGGGATCTCACCCTCGGCCCCCAGCAGCGCGAGGGCCATCCACTGGATCGGATCCGCAACTTGCTCGGCCTTCGAAAGACGCGCGAGCAGGTCCACTCGCGACGCATCGCTGCGTCGCGCCGGTTCCGACAAGGGGTCCAGCACCCGGCCCCCGCCAAAAGTCGTCACTCGGCCGGCATCTCGCAACACGAAACGATCTCCGAACCCTAGGGGCAGCGGATCGTTCAAAGTCAGTTGCGCGAACCCCGACTCACCCGGCCCCAAGCGATTCGTGTCCAAGAGCTTCACGCGCACCGCGGTCTCTGCCGAGCCCACGTACATCAGATGCGCACCTTTCTCGATGAGCTCGTGGGAACGTCCGGCCACGTCCTCCGGCAGCACGCGCACCACGGCATCGACCCGTCGCGTCGGTATCCACTGCCCGGGCAGCACTACGGCGTCTCCCCTGCGAGCCGCGTGTCGGTCAAGTCCCGACAGATTCAATGCAACACGATTCCCCGGCCCGATCCCGTCGACTTCCTTCTTATGGTTCTGGATCGTCCTGATCCGAGCTTTGTGGCTCGCCGGCGACAACTCGATCGTGTCGTTCCGGTCCAGGGAGCCGCCCATCAAGGTCCCCGTAACCACCGTTCCCGCCCCCGAGATCGTGAACGCGCGATCGACCCACAGTCGCGGGCGGCTTCGATCCACGGGCCGCGGCGCGCGAGCAACCGAGGCATCCAGGCTCCGAAGCAATGCGTCGATGCCGTCGCCGGTGCTCGCCGAGCACGGAACGATCGGTGCACCGGCCAGCGAGGTACCCGCAAGCCGGTCCGAGACTTCGCTCGACACCTCCTCGATCGTTACTTGATCGACCAAGTCGGCTTTCGTGAGAGCAACCACTCCGGACTCGATGCCGAGCACATCGACGATCGATAGGTGCTCGGCCGATTGAGGCTTCCAACCTTCGTTGGCCGCGACTACGAACAGGCACACCGAGACTCCGCCGGCCCCCGCAAGCATGTTCTTGATGAAGCGCTCGTGGCCGGGCACGTCGACCAGCCCAACCTCTTCCCCCGACGGGAGCGTCAGCCACGCGAACCCGAGATCGATCGTTAGGCCCCGGCGCTTCTCTTCTGCGAACCGGTCTGGATCGATCCCGGTCAGCCGCTCAACGAGCGTCGACTTGCCGTGATCGACGTGCCCCGCGGTCCCGATGACGTGCATGGCGCAAGGTTTCCACGATTCTGCTCGTGTGAGACCGCGGAAAGCGCGGTGATACGCGAGCAAAAGCGCAGGATCGTCGATTACTACGTATTTCTGTCGATTTATCGGGGGCCGCGCAGTCCGCAGAATGGACCGGTACCCATCTATCGATGAGAGCGGCGGCTTTTCAATGAGATTTCGTAGCGCTATCGGCGCAGCGTCCGGCATGCTCGTGTTGCTTGGCGCGGCGGTCCCATTGCTCGCCGCCCCCCAGGCATTGGGAGCGACCACGGCCGTGGTCGTGATGACTCCCAAAGGAGCGACGACCGTTCCCCAGGGTGTGCCGTTCCGACTCCACGCGGCGATCAACAACTCTGCCTCTCAAGCCGCGCACATCGACGTCACTTTCAGCGTTCAGTCCTCAGCGGGTGAGGCCGTCGCGTTCAACCGCTGGGACGGGGCGATACCGGCGAATGGAACCCAGAATCTCGACCTGAGTTT
>JAXDJM010000260.1:0-11906 GCA_034665605.1 Actinomycetota bacterium
CTGGATCCAGTGTCTTCAGTTGCCCGACGGCCTCACTCAGAGGCACGCGCACGATCCTCGTCCCCTGCAGCGCAACCATCTTTCCGAAGTCCTGGTCGTCGATCGCGTCGATCGCCGCGATGCCGAAACGAGTTGCAAGCACGCGGTCGAAAGCGGTGGGTGTAACGCCGCGCTGGATGTAGCCCAGGATCGTCGTGCGCGTTTCGAATCCGGTTCGTTGTTCGATCTGCTTTTCGAGCTCGACACCGATCCCTCCGAGCCGAACGTGACCGAACGCGTCGACCGACGACGACTCTTGCGTGAGCTCGCCCCCTTCGACGGGTGTTGCACCTTCGGCCACCACGACGATGGAGTAGGTGCTCCCCCGACGGTGGCGATGACGGATGTGGTCGCACACCTCTTCGATATCGAACGGGCGCTCGGGCACCAGGATCGTGTGGGCACCTCCGGCAAGACCCGCATACGTAGCGATCCACCCCGCGTGACGCCCCATGACCTCGAGAACGATGACCCTGTTGTGTGACTCGGCCGTCGTATGAAGACGGTCGATCGCATCGGTACAGATCTGAACAGCGGTGTTGAAGCCGAACGTGAAATCGGTCGCGCTCAAGTCGTTGTCGATCGTCTTGGGCACGCCCACGACGTTGATGCCCTCGGCCGCTAGCTTGTCCGCGACCCCCAACGTGTCTTCGCCCCCGACCGCGATAAGACCGTCGATCTTCTCTTGGTGAAGCGTGTCCTTGACGCGTGCTATCCCGTCCTCTTCCTTGAAGGGATTGGTTCGGGACGATCCGAGGATCGTTCCTCCGCGGGGCAATATCCCGGAGGTGTTCTCCGGGGTGAGGTTGACGAGGTCACCCTGCAGGACGCCGCGCCACCCGGCCCGGAATCCGACGATCGCGTGGCCGTACTGGCTTATCCCCTTGCGCACGACACTTCGGATCACCGCGTTGAGTCCGGGGCAGTCGCCACCCCCGGTCAGGATCCCGATCCTCGCCATCGCCACCCCTGTCTGCCTCGATGTGTCCGGCGATTGTCCCAGTCCCCGCCGCAATCCTCAATCGAGGCACCCGAGAGGCCGACTTAACCCTTATGAGCCTTCTAAGGCCGCGAGCCGCACGCGCCCTCATCGCCGCCGGCTTGGTCGCGGCCGCCCTGGCCTCCACGGGCTCGGCAACAGCCTCCGGCACGGATATCGGCAAGCTTAGAGATCAAGCGCAAAGCGTTGCCGACCGCGTGACCGCTCTCGAGCACAAGGTCGAGAAACTAGATCGCGCTCGTTCGAGCCTGGCGGGCCGGATCGATGCCGCCAGCGCCGCGATGTCCACGCTCGATCTCGAGATCTCGGATGCCGATCGCGCCTACAACGACGCCCGTTCGAGATTCGTGAGCCGCGCGGTGGCAGCTTACGAATCCGGATCGACGGGAACCCAGATCGCCTTGCTCCTTTCGGCACGCGACGTCAACCAGATGCTGCTGTTCGCAGAAGCCAACGACCGCGTTGCCAGATCGGATCGCGCGATGCTGACGTCGTTGTTGGCGTCCCAGCAAGCAGCCGAAGCTAAGCGCCGCGCGCTGGACGCCGAGAAACAATCACTCTTGATCGCACAGCACAGGGCCGACCAGATCGGCACGCAGATAGACGACGAGCTTGCCGCGCGTCGGTCGACATTGCACGAGCTAACCGATCGGATAGCGAGATTGGAAGCCGCGGCACGCGCTCAAGCCGCGCGCTCTGCGTCTCCCACGACGAGCGTCGCCTCGCTGCTGGGCCCATCGGGGCCGGCTCCCGCCATCCCTTCGGGCTTCGCGTCCACGGGCGTCAGCTTCCAAGGCATCGCGTCCTGGTACGGGCCGGGTTTCGCAGGACGACCCACGGCAAGCGGGCAGATCTTCGATCCCAACCTGTACACGGCGGCGAGCCTCGACCTACCGCTCGGCACGTGGCTGTACGTCACTTTCGGTGGGCGCGGGGTCATCGTCTTGGTGAACGACAGGGGTCCTTACGTGGGGGGCCGCGTGCTCGACCTGAGCCACGCTGCAGCTCAAGCCCTTGGGATCTCTGGTCTCGGTTGGATAAAGGCCGAAGTACTGGTTAAGACCCGCTGAACCTTTTCACCAGCGCAACCGTGGTCCCGCCGGGGCCGGACGCGATATCGACCTCGTCCATCAGTCCCGACATCAGCTCCAGTCCGTAGCCCTTTTCTTTGTCGTCTGTCGGTTCGGCGCGCCGGGACGGATGCGCAGCACGCGACCACTCTTGGGATGCATGGTCTTGCACCCAGAAGTATGCCGCCTCGGGACCGATGCGCCACGCGATCTGAGGTTGGATCCCTTGCACTCCGTGAGTCCCGTGAAGGAGTGCGTTCGTGCACGCCTCGGTGACGGCAACCAGGCAATCGAATGCCTTCGATGGGTCGATGCCGGCGCGGCTCATATCGGCGCGGATAGCTTTGCGAACCGTAGAAAGACCGGCCTTGTCCTGAACGGTCTTGGTTTGGACGGAACTCGGCATAGATGCCATCTGCATAGGCCGTTCCCCCGGCTAGTCGACGCGCTGGTAACTATTGTTACTCACATCCATGAGGGTTAGGAACCCATTACGAGACTTAACGCGAGCGGTCTGAGATTCAACGACAGCGAGCCGCACGCTCCTGCGGAGATCATCTCTTTTACCGCAAAGATCTCAGAGCCTTCTGACTCGAGAGCGATCACCTGTGTGCCGGGGAATCGACGGAGGATCTCGGTAGTTGCTTCTGCCCCCGACATGTCTGGAAGGTTCGGAGCCATCAGGACCACCTGTGGGCGAAGGACGGCGATGAGGTCGAGCGTTTCAAGTGCGGTCGAGGCTTCGCCTACGAGATCGAACGTTGTCTCGACGCTAAGTGTGGTCCGCAGGGCCTTCCGATTGGCGTCGGGGACCTCGGCAAGAAGCATCTTCATCACAAAGTTGTCGGCACTGCCGCCGTTTTTCTGGATAGTCCTAACGGGTCATCTACCGCCCGGTGACCACACCGACGGTGGATCGATCATCCGACCGGTGCGCCCACCGTCTCGTTGACCAGCCGCAGGAAACGCTTAACGTCCAGCGGTTTCGTCAGGTAAGCGAGCGCTCCCCTATTCATCAGCCGGTCGACTTGCGATTCTGTTGCGTCTGCACTCAGCACAACCACCGGGATGGCGTTCGTTCTCGGATGGGCCAGGAGTATCTGCAAGAGCTCGTCGCCATGCATGTCGGGCAGGTTGAGGTCGAGCAGGATGAGATCGGGAACATGCTCGCGTGCAAGGTCGAGTCCCAGACCCCCATGCATCGCGGCGAGGACCTTGATGTCGGGACGGTCGGCCAGGATCCGCTCGACGAGTCGCAGGTTGGACAGGTTGTCTTCGATGTAAAGAAGCGTCTTGTGCTCCCCCGGTTGGATCGGACTGGGCGGAGGCCCGCTCACCGAGTGGTGCGAGGAGCTCTGCGCGTCCAGCTCTAGTGCCGTTAACGGAGCATCGACGATCGCGAGGTCGAAATAGAACGAGGTTCCCTCGCCCACCTTGCTCTGAACGCTCAACGTGCCGCCCATGGCTTCGACCAGACGCTTGGATAGAGCGAGTCCGAGACCCGTTCCCTCGACGTCGGTTTGCTCTGCTCCCAGTCGATGGAACGGAGTGAAGATGTCGCCCACCTTGTCGGGTGGAATACCCAAGCCCGTGTCGCTGACGGTCACTCTCATCCGTCCGAACATGTGCTCGACACGGAGTTCGACAGTGCCTTCTGCCCGGTTGTACTTCACCGCATTCGATAGGAGGTTCAGCAGCACTTGCTTGGCTCGTTGCCGGTCGGCGTACACGTGGATCTCGTAATCGTCGGTCGTCCACGGCAACAGTTCGATCGAGTTCTCGACCGCGAGCGGCTTGATGAGGTCAAAGCTCTCCTGGATGACCTCGGTAAGAGACACCGGCTCGAGCGACAGTGCGATCCGGCCACTCTCGATGCGAGCGATGTCCAGCACCTCGTTGATCAGCTCGAGGAGATGTCGTCCCCCGTCGGCGATGTGGTCGATGCTTTCCTTCTGCGATCCAGTTAGCTCATCGAGTTCGAGAAGCTGAGCGAATCCGAGGATCGCGTTGAGAGGCGTACGCAGCTCATGCGACATCCTCGAAAGGAACTCGCTCTTCGCCTGGTTCGCGCGCTCGGCTTCTTCCTTCGCGATCCGCACCTGAGTCTCGGCCTGCTTGCGCTGGGCAACGTCTAGCGTGAAGCCGACCGCGCTTTCGGGGGCCGCCGAGCGGTTGTCTTCGAAGCGCAGAAGCGTGGCGTACCACCGGTAGTCGCCGGATTTGTGCCGGAACCGGTACTCGATCTCGACCTCCGGGACGCGCTCCGCGATCGCCCAGTCCAACTTCCTTGTGACCGCGCCGCGGTCGTCCGGGTGCACGTTCTTGCCCCAGAAGTCGAGGCTCTTGATCTCGTCCGTCTCGTAACCGAGCATCTGCTCGAAGCGTGGGCTCACGTAAGTGAAAGACATGTCGACCAGGTTCAGCTTGGAGATTCCTCCGGGACTCGTCGCTACGAGGTTCTCCAAGAATGTCTGAGCTTCCGCGAGATCGCCCTCGCGGTTCGCAAGCAGAGCGGCAGCACGATTGAGCTCGGCTCCCAACTCTCCGATCTCATCGGAGCCGTGCCACTGGGTTTCCATCGGTCTGCCCTCCGCGAGCCATCGCGCATTGCGCTCCAGGAGATGGGTGCGCCTGACGATGCCGGCGGTGAACAAGAACATCGCAAGAAGTCCACCGAACAGACCGAGCGCCAGCGTTCCGATCGAAGCGATGATCTGTGTACGACGCTCTTTGTCCACGGCGGCAACACGCTTGGCGAGCAGGTGGCTCTCTTCGGAGTTCATCGCGCCCAGTTCGCTACGGAGCTTGTCCATCGTCTTTTTGCCCTGAAGCAACTGCGCGTCCGTCGGGGACACGCCGTTCTCATAGGCCCGTTGGATCGCAGCCGTCGCAGCCAGACGATCGAGCGCAAGCTTGCTTACTCGTTGTGCGCGAGCGGTCTCGGAGGAGTTGCCCGCAACGTCCATCCGCAGCTTCGTTACCGCTTTGGGCAGCTGTTGCTGAGCGGCGGTGAATGGCTGCAGGAATTGGGGCTTCCCGGTAAGCAGATAGCCGCGGACGCCGGTTTCAGCGTCGACCGCAAGATGCAGCACCGTCTGCACCGAGCTTTTCACTTCCATGGTGTGTTGGACGAGCGCCTGCGCGTTGTGTTCTTGGCGCGAGACGATGATGGACGACATGCCGGCGAAGGCCACCGGGACCAGAGGGATGAGGATCACGATGATCCCCTTGGCCCGGAGGGGCAGGTTGCTCCACAGACGAACGCCGCGGCGCGGCTTGGTGCGCTTCTTCATCTTCTATCTTTCGGCGCCTGAGACCAGGACTTTTAGCTTTCCGCGACTATTCGCGAGCTGTTTCTGGAGCAAGGGGTCGCCCGGCTCTATGCCGGGGCGCCCAGGGGGGTCAGATCGGTGGCGTTCTCGTAGCGGGCACGCACGTCCAGGGCCTCGTCGATCGACTCGAAGAAGAGCTCGAGAAGCTCGGGGTCGAAGTGGCCGCCAGCCTGCTCTCGCATGATCTGGACGGCGTCGGGAACGGCAAACGCTCCCCGGTAGACACGATTCGTCGTGAGGGCGTCGAAAACATCTGCGATCGCCGCGATCCTGCCTTCGATAGGGATGGACTCGTGAGTCAGCCGGTTCGGATACCCGGTGCCGTCGACCCTCTCGTGGTGCGTGAGGGCGATCGTTGCGGCCAGCTCGAGGAGCTCGGAACGGGACCCGCCGAGGATCCTCTCGCCGATCTGGGCGTGCTTCTCCATGATCGAGCGCTCCCGGCTGGTCAGGGGGCCGGGCTTCAGCAGGATGTTGTCTGGGATCCCGATCTTGCCGACGTCGTGCAGCTGACTCGCAACTCGGATCGTCTCGCATCTCAGCGGGTCTTCCCCAAGCTTTCGCGCCAGCAGGACACAGTACTCACTCATCCGATAGACGTGACGAGCGGTTTCATCGTCGCGGAACTCAGCGGCGACGGCGAGACGACGGATCGTCTCTTCACGCGACACTCGAAGCTCGCGCTCAGAGCGCTCGAGCCGCGTCACGGCATCCCACAACTTCTCCGTTCGTTCTTGGAGCTGCTCTTCGAGATTGTCGTTGTGATCCTTTAACGCGAGGTGCAAGAAGCGCGACTCGAGCTGGTTCTTGATGCGCAACTGGACCTCGGTCAGATCGAACGGTTTCGACAAGAAGTCTTTGGCGCCGAGCTCCAGGGCCCTCTTCTTTGCTTCAGGCGTTATGTCCGCAGTAAGCACGATGACCGGCAGATAGGAATCCTGCGATGTCATCTCGGACAGGAGCCCCAGCAGCTGCCACCCGTCCATGTGGGGCATATGAAGGTCGGTCAGGACGAGGTCCGGCTGGATGTCCTCGCATAGGAAAGGAACCTCGCGCGGGTCGGTGGTGGTCGTGATCTTCTCGAAACCCCACCTGCGCAGGCTCGTTTCGAGCAGGCGCACGTTGACGGGCTCGTCATCGACGATCAAGAGGCGCGCGGAGGCCAGAGACTCTGGCGACAGATCTCTAGCCACGACAGGCCTCTGTGGAAGCCGCACAGCAGGCGCGACCGCCCTCTCGAATGGCGAACATGCCTATCTATCGGCCGGCCAAGGGTCTTTCGTTAGCGACGAAAACAGGTAAATCGGTCCACCGCTTATCCAGGAAGATTGACGGGTTGTTTACCCCGCGAGCGCCTCATCCGACAGATCGATCTCGTCGAAGGCCGCCCGAGCCGATTCAGGCAGTGGCTCGGTCGCCGTCCGCGACGCGTACTCGTCGACGTAGGTCTGTCCGGACAGGCGCATGATCTCGTACATGATCTCGTCGGTCACCGATCGCAGGACGAAGCGATCCCGCTCCTGACCTGCATAGCGACTGAAGTCGATCGGCTCGCCGAATCGGATCTTGACCTCGACTTGACCCCTCACGCGCGGCATCTTGGCCGACTTGGGCATCACGTCGTCTGTTCCCGTGACCCCAACTGGGATGACCGGCACTCCGGCGGCGAGCGCGAGACGCGCCACCCCCGTCCGGCCCCGGTAAATGCGGCCGTCCGGCGATCTCGTGCCCTCGGGATAGATCCCCAAGAGACTCCCCTGTTCGAGGACCTCGAGTGCGATCTCGAGGGCCTGTCTGGAGCGATCTCCTCCCTCACGCTCTGTTGGGATCTGACCGACGGACCTGAAGAACCACGCGGTCTTCCAACTCTTGAAGTAATCGGCCTTCGCGAGATAGGTCATTTTGCGGCGCTTGATCACCAGGGGGATGAAGAAAGAATCGAGGAACGACACGTGGTTGGCGGCGATGATCGCGGGCCCGCGCTTGGGCACGTTCTCGAGCCCTTCGGGGCGGATGCGATAGATACCGCGCATGGTCGGCTTCAGGATTGCCTTGAATACCCAATACATCATGGTTGAACGACCCTCTCCCTCAAGACCAACTCTTGCCCCCAACGGCCATGTTAGAGAATCTGTCGCGCTATGACTAGGAGAGCGAGTTATCCCGCCTCTGCGCAGGGGGCAGGCAGACCGAGCGAAGGGTGCGAATGATGGCCCAGGTGAAGATCCTCGAGGGGGCCGAGGAATTCGCCCTCGGCTCGGGCCCTGTGGGCGCGCTTCTCGTCCACGGGTTCACAGGTAGTCCCCAAGGCATGCGAGGGCTGGGCGAGTTCCTCGCCGGAAAAGGGATAGCGGTGCTCGCCCCGCGGCTTCCCGGCCACGGGACGACCTGGGAAGACCTCAATTCGCGCACCGCTCACGAATGGATCGCCGAGGTCGAGAACGCGTTCCATCGGATGGCGGCCGAGCGCGACGAAGTGTTCATCGTTGCGCTCTCGTTCGGAGCGACTCTGGCACTCGATTTCGCGGCGCGCTATCCCGACGAAGTGGCGGGCCTCGTAACTCTGGCAGGCATGGTCATGACCAAAGATCCTCGGCGCCATCTCGCGCCCGTCATCAAGAGGCTCACGCGATCCGTCCCCGGCGTGGGCAACGACATCGCCGACCCGACCGGTAAGGAGATCGCCTACGACCGCCTTCCCACAGGAGCGGCTTATTACATGCTTCGATTCCTCAAATCGGCGCGGCTGGGGCTGCCCGCCGTGCGGTGTCCGGTCCTCGTCATGCATGGACGTCAGGACCACACAGTTCACCCGTCCAACGCGCAGCTGATCCTTGATTCGGTTGGCTCGCAAGACAAAGAGCTCGTGTGGCTCGACCGCAGTTATCACGTCGTCACGCTCGACTACGACCGCGACGAGGTCTTCGAAAGAACCTATGAGTTCATCAAAGGGCATTCCAGCCATGCCCTCTGAGACGGTCACGCTCGAAGGTCACATCATCGATTCGCTAACGCTTCCGACGGTCCTGGACGAGATCGTCGAGCTCGGTGCCACCTTCGAGATAGCGGAATTACGGGTGGGTACGCATCACCTAGATACGTCGTTCGCGCGCATCGTGGTGACGGCCCCCGACGAGGACGACCTCGTCGCGCTGATCGATCGCCTCCAACAGCTCGGTGCGAACCCTCTCACCGTCGAGGACGCGCAATTGGCGACCGCAGAGGTGGATGGGTCCTTCCCCGACGGCTTCTATTCCTCTACCAATCTCGAAACCGAAGTTCGCATCGGGGGGCGCTGGGTGGACGTGCGTCATCCCGAGATGGACTGCGGGATCGCGATCGAGAACGGCTCGGCGCGAACGATCCCAATGGCAGAGGTGACCGCGGGGATGGAGATAGTGATGGGTGGCCTCGGGATCCGCGTGACCGCTCCCGAGAAACCGCGCGCCGACGATCGCCAATCATTCGAGTTCATGTCTTCGAACGTCTCGAGCGAGAAGCCCAAGGCCTTATTGGTCGAGCAGGTGGCGGAGCAGATGCGATCGGTGAAGGAACGGGGGAAACGGATCATGTGGGTCGCAGGGCCGGCGGTGATCCACACCGGTGCGGCTCCCGATGTCTGCGCCCTGATCCGTGCGGGCTACGTCGATGTTCTGTTTGCGGGAAACGGCGTTGCCGCTCACGACATCGAATCCAACATGTTCGGCACCTCGCTCGGCGTGTACCTGGAGCAGGGATTGCCTGCCGAGCACGGTCACGAACATCACATCCGGGCAATCAACGTTCTTCGGCGCCACGGCTCGTTCAAGAAGGCGATCGACGCGGGTGTGTTCTCCGACGGGATCGTCTACCACCTCGTCACCCGCGGGTGCGATTACCTATTCGGAGGAAGCGTCCGCGACGACGGGCCACTGCCCGAGGTGGTTTCGGACATGGGGGCCGTTCAGACAAGGCTGCGAGAGTTGATCTGGGGACAGAACGGCGACGACCTGATCGGCTACTGCATCGTGGTCGGAACGATGTTGCACGGGATCGCTACCGGAAATTGCCTCCCTGCGTCGGTCCCCCTAGCCTGCGTCGACATCAATCAGGCGACGGTGACGAAGCTGATGGACCGTGGATCGTTCCAGTCCATGGGGATCATCACCGACGTCGGTCTGTTCATCCGTCAGCTCTCCGAGGCGTTGGCGCCGGAAGAGGTCACAGCGACCGATAGCGGCAGGTAAGCAACCCGCTCTGCCGAATGTCTTGCAGATGAGGCATCCACGACGCGCCGCGCGCCTTCTCGTTGCCGGAGCCCTGATCATCTCGGTAGGCACGGCCTCGCTCCAACCCGCAGCAGCTCACGGCGCGGCATCGACGGGGTTGCGTTCGACGGCGCGGAGGCACGCGGTCATCCGCCACAAGCGCACCCAGCCGGTCTTCTCATACAAGAACGCGACCCGCGAGACCGTTTACGTCCAATCGAGCATCGATGGAGACGGCGACGGCCGGCTCGATCTGCTTGCCACCGACATCATCCGGCCCAAGCCGAGCGGCAGTGGGATGAAGGTCCCGGTGATCTACGAGATGAGCCCCTACTACACGAGCCTCGGGCGCGGGAACGAGTCGGAGACGAAGAACCCCGAAGACGGCGATTTCGTGCCCGACAAGTTCCCACTGTTCTACGACAACTACTTCGTCCCGCGCGGGTACGCGTTCATCGCTCAGGACATGCGGGGCACGCGTAACTCCGAGGGCTGCATGGTCCTGGGCGGACACGAAGAGGTGCTCGATGCTGTGGCGACCATCAACTGGTTGAACGGGAAGGGCAAGGCGTTCACCGGTGATGGAAAACCCGTCCGAGCAACGTGGTCGAGCGGCAAGGTCGGCATGATCGGCAAGTCTTACGACGCATCGATCACCAACGGAGCTGCGTCTACCGGGGTGCCCGGGCTGAAGACCATCGTGCCGATCAGCGGCATCAGTCGCTGGTACGACTATCACCTGAACAACGGCGTCCAATACGAGAACGCTTATGTGACCCCTGCCGACTTCGTTTTCATCACCGACGAAACGCCCGCCAGCGATCAGGCGCGCAAGGAGCAATGGGTCGAATCCACGTTCACCAAGAACTCGACCTGTCAGGCCATCGGAACCCAGGTGATCGCCGATGCCGGCGATCCTCGGGCCGATTACACGCCATTCTGGGACGACCGTGACTACCTGAAAGACGCCGGGAACGTGCGCGCCAGCGTGCTCTTATCCCATGGGTTGAACGACTTCAACGTCAAACCAAATCAGTACTGGCAATGGTGGCGTGCGTTGAGTAGGTATGGCGTCAAGCGCAAGATCTGGCTGTCACAGACCGGCCACGTCGATCCGTTCGACTACCGGCGGGTGCATTGGGTCCACACCCTGCACCAGTGGTTCGATCGGTGGTTGTACGGCGTCCACAACGGCGTGATGGCGCAGCCGATGGCAGACGTCGAGCGCACACCCCATCACTGGGTCACCTACAAGACGTGGCCCGCGGCGGGGGCCCGGATGACGCCTCTTTACTTCGGTCCGCAACGCAAGAAGGTGCCGGGGACGTTGGCGTCGCGACGGTCGACTACCACCCGCCGAGCCGCAGCGCAGAGTTACGGCGATGCAGACGGCGGTGATACCGAGCAAGCGATGACGACGAACGAGTTCCAGGCCGAGACGTTCCGGCTCCTTTACTTGTCACCGAAGATAAAGCATCGCTTCAGGATCAGCGGCACCAGCCGTGTATCGATCAAGGCTGCCGTCGACAAACCCGACACCAACTTCACCGCCCTGCTTGTGGATTACGGAATGGATCGCAGGGTCGACCACGACTCGGCCGGTGAAGGCGTGCGAACGCTGCAAACGCAGAGCTGTTGGGGCAAGAGCACCAAGGCCGACGACGCGTGCTATTTCAACGTTCAGCAGGTGATGCACAAGAACCCGATCGAGATCGTGTCGCGGGGATGGCTCGACGCCCGTCACCACACGACGCTGCGCGCCAATACCCCGCTAACGCCGGGACAGATCTATCGCTTCAAGTGGGACATCTTCTCGGAGGACTACATCTTCAAGCCGGGCCACCGCCTCGGCATCGTGATCGCCGGCAGCGACAGCGACTGGACGATCCCCGACCCATCGCAAGCCAACGTGACCGTCTACCTACGCTCGAGCAAGGTGATGCTGCCGGTGGTGGGCGGCAGGAAAGCGCTCGGTTTCTAGAGACCCAGTCGTTCGGTCAGCAGGTCGGCCAGCGTCGGCGACGAAACTTCTTCGAGCTCGTAGAGAGCTCTTACAGCCGGCTTGGCGATGTCGCACACCTTGCGCAGATCGATCGGGGTCGCGATCAGAACGACATCGGCATCCGACGCGTTGATGGTTGCCGCCAGGTCGCGCCGTTGCACCTCGGAGTAGCCCATCGCAGGTAGCAGCGTCCCTATATTGGGATAGCGCTCGAAG
>JAXDJM010000261.1:0-2548 GCA_034665605.1 Actinomycetota bacterium
GCACAGCTCGGCGGGGTCGGTATTCACCGAGGGATCGAAGTTCGGGTCGGCAGGAAGCGGCGCGTAGTTCGTGTACTCGTAATCGGTGCAGTCGAAGTTCGCCGGCAGATTCGAGCCGGCGGGCTTGGCTCCACTCGAGCAGTCGCCGTTCGTCACGTGCGCGTAGCTCTGGTAATCGTACGGAGACGTGTTGTTTGGTGGGGGCGGGTACGGAACCGCGGCTCGAGCGATGCCGGTTGGCCCCGCTCCGAGACACACGATCGTGACGATGGAAACGGACACGTAAAGCGCCCTGCGCAGCGAGATTCTCATCGGCTCCCCTCCGGCGATCTCCTGGTTGGGCAAAAGCCTACGTCGGGTTCGGCCCCCGAGGTCATCCGAGGGCCACCGCGTGAAGTACCTTCGAACGACCGGCGGCGATGGGAGGTCACGTGGAGTATCGAGTGCTCGGCTCAACCGGCGTAAAGGTCAGCACGTTCTGCCTCGGCGCCATGATGTTCGGCAAGTGGGGCAACACCGACATCGACGAGTCCGTCCGCATCATCCACAAAGCGCTGGATTCGGGCATCAACTTTGTCGACACCGCCGATGTCTATTCGCAAGGAGAGTCCGAAGAGATCGTCGGTCGCGCCCTGAAAGACAAACGGGACGAGGTGTTCCTCGCGACCAAGGTTCACGGGCAGATGGGCGAGGGCCTCAATCGCCAGGGCAATTCCCGGCTGTGGATCATGCGCGAGGTCGAGGACAGCCTGCGCCGGCTCGGCACCGATCACATCGACCTCTATCAGATCCATCGTCCCGACCCCTCCACCGAGATCGACGAGACGCTGACCGCGCTCGACGACCTCGTTCGCCAGGGAAAGGTTCGCTACGTCGGCAGCTCGACGTTCCCAGCGTGGCAGATCGTCGAGGCCCAGGTCGTGTCCGAGCAGCGCAACATCGCGCGGTTCGTCTGCGAGCAGCCCCCCTACTCGATATTCGTGAGGGGGATCGAACGCGACGTCCTTCCGGTCACCCAGCGGTACGGCATGGGCGTGATCGTATGGAGCCCGCTCGCCGGCGGGTGGCTGACCGGGAAATACCGGCGCAACGAAGAGCCACCGTCCGACTCGCGCGCGATCCGTTTCAAGGGCCGCGGCGCGGTGGCCGACCGTTACGACGTTGACAATCCCGCCAACGCACGCAAATTCGACCTGGTCGAGGACCTCACCAACGTCGCCGACAAAGCCGGAACCTCGCTCACACGCATGGCCAATGCGTTCACGCTTGCTCATCCGGCGGTCACCTCGGCGATCATCGGCCCCCGCACGATGGAGCAGCTCGACGACGTGCTCGAGGGAGCCGATCTGCGGCTCGACGACGCCACGCTCGACGCGATCGACGAGCTCGTTGCGCCGGGAACCGTCGTAGCCGAAGCCGATCGCGGATGGCAGGAACCGTGGATGGAGGCATCCGCCCGCCGCGTATAGAGCCGATCGCTAATGGCCGGCACTGCCGCCGGACGCATGCCACAGCTTCGTCTTGGGAGCGAGATCGCGCTCCTTGTCGGCAAGGCCCAGCGTTCTCTGCCGGTCGCGCTGGCGGTCGAGGGCGTGGGCGAGGCTTAGGCCGCGTTTGCGATCGGTTGCCAGCTCGGCAAGATCGAATGCCTCTTCTGCGACGACGGTGATCCCCACGTTGTTCGCATCCATCTGGTGGGTGCGCGACGCTCCCCCACGCTTGCGGACCTCACCTTTGACGAGCAACAGCCACGAATGGAAGACGGTGCGGGCGCAGCGCGCCTGGACGCGTTCGAACACGGTGACGTCTATCGGCCCCGTCACGTCGTCGAGTGTCACGAAGATGATGCGCTGGCCCGATCTGATTGCAGGTGTCTGGCTCGCGACCTTGACGCCCGCAACCCAAACGTGACTGCGGTTGCGCCGATCCCGTAGATCTTGGGCCGCAACGCAGCCGGCTTCGGAGATCAGCGAGGCGTAGAGCTCCATCACGTGGCGGCGGGCATCGATACCGCCGATCTCGAGCTCGGCCTCGGTCTCCTCGAGCGGCGAATATCCCTTCAGTCCGACGAGGCTTTGCTGGATCGGCTCATCGAGCGTCAGCTGGAGTTGTCTCCCTGCAGCCGGCTTGGGTTGCGAGCACAGCGCGATAGCTCGCCATAGAAGCTCGCGGCGGCTGCGCTTATTAGAGATCGAATCGAGTGCGCCGACGTGGATCAGGTTCTCGAGCACGGGCCGCGATAGCTCGACCCGTCGCCACAGATCCTCGAGCGACGCGAACGGGCTCGCGACGCGGGCCGCGACGATCGCTTCGATCTCGGCCTCGGAGATGTCGCGCACCTCGCTCAATGCAAGGCGGATCCCCCACGTTTCACTGGAGGTCGGCTCGACGCGGTAGGTCTTGTCCGAGGAGTTGATGTCGATCGGCAAGACTGGGATCCCCATCTGCCGGGCGTCGGCTGCGATCAAACGGCGGGGATACATCCCGGGGTCGTGCGTCAGAACCCCTGCGAGGAACTCTGCCGGATAGTGCGCTTTGAGCCACGCAG
>JAXDJM010000262.1:0-5874 GCA_034665605.1 Actinomycetota bacterium
CCGAGTCCACCCGCAGATACGACGTCTGGCAGCGCCGCTTCTCAGCCATCTAAGCCTTTTCGCGCCTCGAAATAGGTCAACTGCCCGATTTGCCGCTTACGGCTTAGCTCCATCGTGAGGTGTGTCAGGTAACACCTAGCGAGGAGGGAAGTTCGATGGGCAGGAAAGCGGCGGCAACTTTGGCAGGGCTAGTAGCGGCGGCAACTTTGATTCCGGCAGGGACAGCATTCGGGGGCACTCCCGAGACGGTGCAGACTGTGTGCGCACCGGTCCCGGTCACGATCGACACGAAGGACGTTCACGTTGGCGGCCAGACGGTCCACGTCGGCAGCCGCTCGGGAATACAGGTCTGCGCGACGACCGACACGCGAGTGAATGTCACTCCGACCATCACGTTTTTCAAGAACTGCGGCGACGCGTGCTTCGCGGTTCGCGTGGCCCGAGTCGACGTCTACGAGGACATCCAAGTCGATCTAACGTGGCGTGAGGATGGAGTCGCCCAATCGATAGCGCTAACTCCCGATCCGGTCGATCTGACACAGGATGTCGACGACATCTGCGTCAGCAACCACTCCGAGGGCACGTCCGATCCGTGCGACGTCGCCTTGGTCAGCCCTTCGGATCTGACCGCCACGGGCCGGCACGGTCGGATCCACCTCGGTTGGTCTCCTGCAACAGAGGCCTACGGTCGCACCGCTGGACTGCACTACGAGATCTGGATGAGCGAGACGGGGGAAGCCAACACCTTCTCGCTTCTGGCAACGAGCCCCACGACGACGTTCGTCGATCGAGGACTGGCTCGGGGCACACAGCGCTACTACTACGTGGTTGCCGTCGATCCCGACGGAAACCGCAGCGGGGGCTCCAACCAAGCAGTCGCGATCGCTAAGTAAACCCTCAAGCTTCGTAGCGAAAAGGAGGTCCGGCTGCGGTCGGGCCTCCTTTCTTTGTGCTCTTCATGCTCGGGGATGCGATTGCCCGACATTGGTCCCGAGCGCATAATCACGCGGTGGCTGAACGTCTCACGAGTGCGGCGTGCGTCGGTCGGGCTTCCGAGCTGAACCTTCTCGAGACCGCGGTAACGCGTCTCGAGTCGGAGGGTCCGCAAGTCGTTGTCGTCTCAGGTGAAGCTGGGATCGGTAAGACCCGCCTGATCGACGAGCTTGTCGGGCGCTTACAAGACGCGGATGCGTCACCGCTCGTCCTCAGGGGAGGGTGTGTCGAGGTGACGCGGGGCGAGCTCCCGTACGCGCCGCTCGTCCAAGCATTGCGCAGCCTGGTGCGTCAGGCCGAGACCTCGGAGCTCCTCGAGGTTCTCGGTCCTGCCCGGTCAGAGCTTGCCCGAATCCTGCCGGAGCTCGGCGAAGCAGCCTCCGAGCCGTCGGGCCGTCTGGGTCAGACCCGCCTCTTCGAGTTGTTGCTCGGCGCGGCTTGTCGCTTAAGCGAGCGGCACAACCTCGTTTTGGTGCAAGAAGACCTGCATTGGTCCGATCCATCGACCAGGGACTTCCTCACCTTCCTTGTTTCCAGCCTCACGAACGAGCCGATCATGCTCTTATGCAGCTACCGAAAAGACGAGGTTGGTACATCCCACCCACTACGTCCGTTTCTTGCAGGTCTCGCACGTAATGGAGCACAGAGGGTCGAGCTCGATGGGTTAGGCGAGAGCGAGATCGCGGAGCAGCTCGAAGCGATCTACGGAAAGGCTCCCCCACCCGGTGAGACGCGCAGGATCTTCAAACTGTCGCAAGGAAACCCTTTCTTCGCCGAGGAGCTGGCGGCCGCCGGCGATTCGCAGCTTCCGCCGACGCTCCGCGAGCTACTTCTCGTCCGCATCGCCGGTTTGTCTGCCCCGGCCCGGCGACTCCTCGCGCTGCTGGCGGTTGGAGGAAGGCCCGTCGAGCACGCGGCGCTCGCCAAGCTCTCGGATCTCGACGCCCCGACCATCGACGACGCACTACGAGAAGCGATGGACCAGCACCTGATCTTGCCCGACGGTTCTTGCTTCGCGTTTAGACACGCTCTCGTGAGGGAGGCCGTCTACTCCGATCTGCTTCCCGGCGAGAAAGAAAGGCTGCATGCAGCATTCGCGATCATTCTGAAGGCCGACGATCCATCCCCTTCCGCGACCGCCGAGCTCGCCTACCACTGTCATATGTCGGGGGACCTCGCGGCGGCGCTCCCCTGTTCCTATCAAGCTGGTGCGGCGTCGAAGAAAGCCTACGCGTTCGTCGAGGCACGCAAACACTTCGATCGATGTCTCCAGATCTGGGATCAGGTTGACGATGCGGAAGAGCTCGTTGGCGTCGACCGTGTTGCGGTCTTAGATGAAGCAGCAGAGTGCGCGTCGCTCGCGGGCGATATCGAGAGATCCGTGAGCTGCACCCGCGCGGCCCTCGAGCTTGTCCATGAAGAAACGGATCCGGTGCGAGCCGGGATGCTGCAGGAACGACTTGGCCGCTATCTGTGGACGGCGGCGGACGGCACCGGCTCGCTGACCGCGTACCGAGAGGCGGTCAGGCTCGTTCCGAGGGAGCCTCCCAGCAGAGAACGGGCCCGAGTGCTCGCGTCCGAAGGTCAGATCCTGATGTTGCTGGCGCGCTACGTCGAAGCGATCGAGCTATCTCAAGAAGCGATCGGTATCGCTCGCGATCTGGAAGAACGATCGACAGAAGCGCATGCTCTATGCACGCTCGGCCCGGCCACCGCGTTCATGGGGAACCTGGACGAGGGAGAGACGCTACTGCTCGAGGCACGTCGCATCGCCGAACGTACCGGCGATCCGCAGATCCTCGGTCGCAGCTATGTGAATCAGTCGACGGTTGTCGGGATAGCCGGTCGGCCGCGCGCCGGTCTCGAACTTGCTCGCGAGGGCTACGACGTTGCCAGAAAGTGGGGCATCGTCCGCTCGTTCGGGACCTGGATGAAAGGTGAGGCCGCATTCCACTTGCTGGCGCTCGGTCGAGCACGCGAGGCCGAGGCTCTGTGCCGCGAGATCCTGCACGGCGATCCCGCGGGATACGCAGGTGTAACCCACCTATTACTGGCGCAAGCGGCTCTCGACAGGGGCGACATCGAGGTCGTCGAAAAACAACTTGCAGACGCCGGCGCGGACGCGCCGGCCTGGAACTCGCTCGAGTACGACGTGCCTTTGCTGGTCATAGCGGCAGAAGTGGCGCTTCTACAGGGACGCTTCTTGGACGCGCGCGACTCGGTGACCGAAGGACTGAAGCTGACTGGGCAAACCGACGACCGCTTCTTTACGGCAGGCCTGTGCTCGGTCGGGATGCGTGCCGAAGCCGATCGCATCGTGGCAGCCCGTCGAGTGCGCGCTAATGAAGTCGACCTAGATGCGGAGGCTATGGTCGAGCGACTTCTGGACGAAGCAACGAGCGCGCACACGCTGAACGTCCCACCTGTCGTCGCACATGTGGCGGCGTGCCGGGCCGAGCACTCCCGGTCACAGGGAACGTCGGATCCAGCGCAATGGGCCGAGGTTGCGAGGCAATGGGACGCGATCGAACAACCGCAACGAGCCCTCTATGCGCGGTGGCGAGAGGCGGAGGCGCTTCTCGAATCTCGGATAGACGCGTCACGCGTGCAGGAGCTCCTGCAATCGGCACAGGACCTTGCGCTTTCTCTGGACGCCGTCGTCTTACAACGTGAGATACAGGATCTCGCGGGTCGAGGCCGGATCTCGCTCTCGGCGGCGGAGGGGGGACCGCAGGAGGTCGGGGGAACGCCGTCCCATCTGGGTTTGACGGCGCGCGAGACCGAGGTCCTGCTCCTGGTCGCGAGAGGACTCAGCAACAAGGAGATTGCCGAAGCGCTCTTCATCAGCGCAAAGACGGCCAGCGTCCACGTATCGCGGATCCTCATGAAGCTCGGCGTCACGAGCCGCGTCGAAGCGACCGGCATCGCGTACAAGTTGGGGATGATGGAGGAGTCCGCGGACAAGGACGGCTGAGCCCAACTTCCATCGACGGACTGCTAGCGTCATCAGATGTTTGATTCCCTAGTGATGCCGACCTTCGACGGCGTGCGCGCTGCCGCCGAGCGAATAGCCCCGTACGGGGTCTCTAACACTCCGCTTTATCGATGGCCGGGGCTGGATCGCGTGGTGGGCACCGAAGTGTGGGTCAAGCACGAGAATCATCAGCCGGTCGGTGCCTTCAAGGTGCGCGGCGGCGTGAACCTCATCTCGCAGCTGGACGAAGCGACCAAGAGCGCCGGCGTCATCGCCGCATCCACAGGCAACCACGGGCAGTCCATCGCATTCGCAAGCAAACTCTTCGGGGTCCCGGCCAAGATCTGCGTTCCCGAGAACGCCAACGCGGTCAAGGTCGGATCGATGCGCGACCTCGGCGCAGAAGTCATCGCGCACGGGCGCGATTTTGACGATGCGCGCGAGCACTCTGAGGAACTCGCCGACCGATACGGATATCGATACGTGCACTCCGGCAACGAGCCTCTTCTGATCGAGGGAGTGGGAACGATCACGTTGGAGATCCTCGAGGAGCGCCCGGATATCGATGTCGTGATCGTCCCCATAGGCGGAGGGAGCGGCGCCGCGGGAGCATGCGTCGCCGGCAAAGCGATCAAACCGGGATTGCGGGTGATCGGCGTCCAGGCCGCAGCCGCGCCGGCGGCATTCCGTTCTTGGGAAGCGAAGTCACTCCTAGAAGATGAGATGAAAACCGCGGCAGAGGGGCTCGCCACGCGCACCGCGTTCGAAATGCCTCAACAGATCATGTGGGACCAGCTCGACGAGTTCGTCCTCGTTTCGGAAGACGAGCTAAGCGACGCCGTTGTGATGATGATCGAACACACCAGGAACCTCGTCGAGCTTGCCGGCGCCGCCTCGCTCGCGGCGGCTCTCAAGCTGCGGGCAGATCTGGAGGGAAAGAAGGTCGCCTTGATCTGCTCGGGTGGAAACATAACCGTCGACCAGCTGAGGATGATGCTCCTCTAAGTTCTCGCAAACCAGATCAGAATCCGATCGCCAGCTCGATCGCGATCATCACTGCGGTCGCGCAGACCATCGCCAGGATCCCTACTCGCCGGCCCGCTTCCATGGATTCGGGAACGAGTTGACTGATAACCATCCAGACCATCGCACCGCCGGCGAACCCCAGCCCCGCGGGGAGCAGCGGCCGAAACGCACGGACGGCAAGGAATGCCGGGACGGCCATCAACGGCTGCGGGAGGCTCGAGAAGATGCTCCAGAACGCCGCGCTCCTGGCCTTCTCGCCGTGCGGGATCATCGAGAGACTGATCGCCACCCCCTCCGGGATGTTGTGAACGGCGATCGCTATGGCGATCAAGATGCCTAGCGATCTCTGCCCGGCGAGCGCCACTCCGACGGCTATCCCCTCGGTGAACGAGTGCACGGTCATCACACCGATGATCAGAACGGCCGTTAGTCCTCGGGCCCCCTTGAGATTGCCAACATGGGCGTCGGGATAGCGAGCCAAAGACTTCGTTGCTACGAGGATGAACGCCGCACCGACGACCGCTCCGATCACGGTGCCCGACCAGTTCCGAAGGATCCCTTCGTAGAACAAGCCGACGCTCGCACCAAGCATGCAGCCGGCTGCGAGTGCGCTCGATACTGCGACCGACAGGCGCTCTTTTCCGCGAACGGCGAGGACGGGGAACACGCCGAGCCCTGTGGCAAGGGCAGTTCCGAGGGCGATGATGAAAACGGTGAGTGTGTTCACCCGGCAACGGTAGGCGATTGGGAGAGTCGAGCAGGAACATCGCGAAGGCTCGTAGCATCCGGCGATGGATCCAGACGCTCGATCCCCTTTCGATCCATCACTCGAAGACATGGAGTCGATGGGGAAAAGTGTTGTTGACTTCGTGACGAGATTC
>JAXDJM010000263.1:0-2795 GCA_034665605.1 Actinomycetota bacterium
TCTGCGACCCCCGAAACCAAGTTGGGTGGCCGGCGTCGGTGAGCCTGGCCTTCGGCTCAAAGCCGACATGCTGAGTTTGCTGCGCGCTCTGACCGGCAGGCGAACCGAAGATCAGATCCGCTCGCTCGAGTGGAGCGGGGATCCCACTCCCTATGTTTCCCTCGTCTCTAACTACGGGATGCCCGAGGAACCGCTTCCGGAGTGGTCTGGGGGTATCTCGTTCAACCTGTAACTGGAATAGCCATCCAGGTGCGCCGTTTGGATATATAGGGATTGGACACCTACTCTTGGTGTCTTCCCCACGACAAAGCGGTGATCCAAGTTGGCAGATGACATCTCTAAAGAGGCCTTCGGCCCCAACATCTGGCTCGTCGATGAGATGTACCGGCGTTACCAGGAGAACCCTCATTCGGTAGCGGACACATGGCGCGAGTTCTTCGAGGATTACAAGCCAACGCGCGCACGTCCCCAGGCCGACGGGAACGCACCCGCGAAAGAGGCGGCGCCGGTGGATGTGGGCGCGGGTGCTCCGAAGAAGGCCGCACCTGCCCCCGAGGACGAGAGCCGTGTCACCGAGGTGCCCGAGGACGCCACTCCATTGCGCGGCGTCGCGGGTGTCATCGCTCAGAACATGGAGGCCTCGCTCGGGGTGCCGACGGCGACGTCTGTTCGGACCATCCCGGCCAAGCTCCTCGAGGAGAACCGGCGGATCATCAATCGTTATCTCGCAAACCACCGCGGCGGCAAGGTTTCCTTCACCCACCTGATCGGGTGGGCGGTTCTTAAAGCTCTCGAGGTCCACCCCGCCATGAAGGCGAGCTTCGTCGACATCGACGGTTCCCCCCATGTCGTCGAGCACAAGCACGTCAACTTTGGCCTTGCCGTCGACATCGAGAAGAAGGACGGCTCGCGGGTGTTGCTGGTACCGAACATCAAAGAGGCGGACGAGCTCGACTTCGCCGGGTTCTTCGGTGCCTACGAAGAAGTCATCCGTCGGGTGCGCGCCAATGAATTGACGACCGAGGATTTCGCCGACACGACGATCACGCTGACGAACCCGGGAACCGTAGGCACGAGACTCTCGGTGCCGCGCCTCATGCCGAACCAGGGACTGATCGTCGGCGTCGGCGCGGTCGGCTATCCAGCCGAGTACGAGGCTGCCGATCCACGCGCTTTAGCCCGCCTCGGCGTCAGCAAGACGCTCACGATGACCTCGACCTACGACCATCGCGTGATCCAGGGGGCCGAATCCGGGCAGTTCCTTTCTTACGTGCAGGAGTTGATGCTCGGCGGTCACCGTTTCTACGACGAGATCTTTGCGTCGCTGGTCGTGCCTTACGAGCCGGTCAGGTGGAGCCGCGACCACTCCGCCATAGACGACGACCAAGCAGACCTCGAGAAGCAGTCGCGAGTCATCGGATTGATCAACATGTATCGGGTCCGGGGGCACTTGCTCGCCGACCTGAACCCGATCGGATACGAAGTCCTGGCTCACCCCGAGCTCGACCTCTCTTATTACGGCCTGACTGTGTGGGATCTCGATCGTGAGTTCCTCGCCGAGGGTCTGCCCGGCCCCCGCAAGCAATCGCTCAGACGGATCCTCGACACATTGCGCGATGCGTACTGCAGAACGCTTGGCATCGAATACATGCACATCTCGGATCCGGATCAGAAGCACTGGATCCAGCAGCGGGTCGAAACGCAAGCACCCGACGACCTCACACCCGACGACAAGAAGCACATCCTCGACCGGCTGATAGCGGCCGAAGCATTCGAACGTTTCCTCCACGCGAAGTACACCGGGCAGAAGCGGTTCTCGTTAGAGGGCGCCGAGAGCCTCATCCCGATGCTCGACTGGTTATTCGAAACGGCCGCGGACGAAGACATCATCGAGGCGGTCATGGGCATGGCCCATCGCGGTCGATTGAACGTGCTCGCCAACATCGTCGGCAAGCCGCTCGGAGAGATCTTCAAGGAGTTCGAAGGCGAGATCGATCCCAAGACCGTCCAGGGTTCGGGAGACGTCAAGTACCACCTCGGGATGACCGGCCAATTCAGTGGACGAAGCGGTGAGTCCCTCGCGGTGGTTCTGTCTTCCAACCCGTCTCATCTCGAAGCCGTCGATCCGGTCGTCGAAGGGATGGCCCGAGCCAAGCAAGACTTGTTGGGACAAGAATCGTGGGATCGCATCCTTCCGGTGCTGATCCACGGCGACGCCGCTTTCGCAGGGCAGGGCATCGTTGCGGAAACGTTCAACCTGTCCGCGCTACAGGGTTACCGCACCGGGGGGACGGTGCACATCGTCGTCAACAACAACATCGGCTTCACGACCGCGCCGTCTTCAGGTCGTTCGTCGACTTACGCGACCGACATCGCCAAGATCGTCGCGTGCCCGATCATCCACGTGAACGGCGACGACCCCGAGGCATGCGTTCACGCGGTGAACCTTGCGTTCGCCTACCGCCAGGCTTTCCATCTCGACATCGTGATCGACCTCGTCTGCTACCGGCGCTACGGACACAACGAATCTGACGAGCCTGCTTTCACGCAGCCCACGATGTACGCGCGCATCGAGGAACGACGTTCGGTGCGCAAGCTCTATACCGCGCAGCTTTTGAACAAGAGCGAGATCACGGTCGACGAGGCCGAGGAATTTCTCGAATCCTTCAGAGCGCAGATGCAGGGAGCGTTCGACGACACGAAGAAGGGGCACAGAGTCGATGTCGAGGCGGTGCAACCCCATGTCGTCGGCGTGCTCCCGCATGTCGAAACGGGAGTAGTGAGAGAGCGCCTCG
>JAXDJM010000264.1:0-5021 GCA_034665605.1 Actinomycetota bacterium
CCGAACCCGACCCTGCGCGAGTCGATCCTCGTCGCGACCGGCCACTCGTACTGGATGACCGCGCTAAAGATAGGTGTGGTTCTGGGCGTGACGGCATTCGTGATGATCGGTCTCAGAACCATTAGCACCGGCGGTGGCTACCAAGGCCGTACCAAGGATGCGTTCGTGTGGGCCGGGTTGCGTCTCGCGGCGATCCAGATGGTGGCGTTCGTAGGACTCGAGGTTGCCGAGCGAGCGGTGATCGGAGATCCGGTAGCGCAGATCTTTGCCAACCACCTCCTCGTCGTCGGGCTCGCCACGCAGGTCATCGTCGCAGCCCTCGTTGCCCTTGTGTCGGTGTGTCTCGCTCGGATCGTGCGTCGCCTCTACCGAATGGTCCACCGCGCGCCGCAGAGCCGGTCGAGCGTCACGGGTCTGCGCCCATCCAAGATCCACGTTCCGCTACGACCGGGAGCCCTATCCCGCTACGGCATACGCGGCCCCCCTGCTCCGGCCTCAGTGACCATCTAGAAACTTTTTCGGGCCTTCGGGCCTCACGCGCGCACGTTCGAGTGGGCGCGCTCGGATGCGATCGATGGAGGTATCCAATGCGTAACAGATTCGTTCGTTTTGCCGCGGTCGGGCTTCTCGCTTTCATGCTGATCGCGCTGGCTATGACTCCCGCGTACGCTCACGAGCAAAGAAACGTCGGCAAGTACAGCTTCGTAGTGGGTTTCGGTGACGAACCTGCTTTCACCGGGCAGAAGAACAGCGTCCAACTGTTCCTCAACGACGCCAAGTCCGGTAAAGCGATCACCGACCTTGGAAACACGTTAAACGTCCAGGTCTCCTACGGTGGCCAGACCATGCCGGAGATGACGATGGAGCCCGATTTCGAGATCGGCGAGTTCGGAACCCCGGGCGACTACCGGGCGTGGTTCTTCCCAACCCGGCCCGGGAAGTACACCTTCCACTTCACCGGCACGGTCAAGGGCCAGAAGATCGACGAGAGCTTCACCTCGAGCCCGACCGGGTTCGGCGAGGCCGAGGATGCGCAGAGCGTCGAGTTCCCGGTGAAGGACCCAACAACGGGCCAGCTCAACGACCGGATCTCGCGCGAGTTCCCACGCGTGGATGCGTCGATCAGTGATGCAAGCGATTCTGCCGACTCCGCCAAGACGCTCGGGCTCATCGGCATCGTCATGGGCGGCCTCGGCCTGCTCATCGGCATCGCCGGATTCATGAGGGGGCGCCGAACCGCATGACTCGAAGGGGGCGCGTCGCCGGCATCGCAGCACTCGGCGTGACATTCGTCGCGCTGATGATGCCGTCGGCGTCCGCCCACGCGCTCGTACGGACATCTGTCCCTGCGGATGGGGCCTTGCTCGACAAGGCCCCATCCCAGGTTGTCATCACGTTCACGGAGCCACCCGATCCTCGCCTATCCAGCATCCAGGTCCTCGACTCGAACGGCGCGTCGGTCACGTCGGGCACCTCGCACATCGTTGATGGAAAACCACTCGTCATGGACGTCCCACTCGATCCCATCGGTCGCGGCGTCTACACGGTGACGTGGAGAACCGTGTCGAAGCTCGATGGACACGTGACCGGTAATTCGTTCTCGTTCGGAGTCGGCGTCAAGCCGGGGGCAACGCCTCACTCCCCGACCACAGTCGTATCGTCGACGCCGTCGGTACTGTCTGTGGTCGGTCGCTCCTTCTTCTATATCGGGCTGTTCGTATTGTTGGCCGGAGCGGTTCTGGCGTTCGCTGCGATGGCCGGGCGGCCACCGGCGGCACGGATCGTTCTCCCCCTCGCCACGCTGGCCGCACTGATTGGCGTGGTGTTGATGTTCGTCGCCGAGCACTCCGCTGTGGGTGCGTCGTGGTCGGAGTTGCTGAAGTCCAGTGCCGGCCGCCAGATATGGGAGCAAGGGATCGCCGTCGTCGTCGCCGGAGCGGCGGCGTCTCTCGTAGTGATCAAACCGGGCAAGCTCACCCTTGCGGCCCTCGGCGTCACCAGTGCGGTCGCGATGCTCTTGCACGCGAACTCCAGTCATGCGGGCGCGAGCCAATCCTTCACTGGATTCAAAGTAGCTCTGCAGTGGGCGCACATCGTGTCTGTGGCGATCTGGATCGGGGGCCTTATATGGCTCCTCGTCTCCGTTGCGGTTCTCGAGCGGGACGAACGCGCTGCCGCGGTCAAGCGTTTCTCGTTCGCCTTCGGCATCACTCTGGGGGTCGTTTTCGCGACCGGAATGCTTCGTCTGACCGAAGAGATGGGCGGTTGGAGCGCGTGGGCCCACATCCTGTCAACGGGATTCGGCACTGCGGCCGCGATCAAACTTGGACTGTTCGGAATCCTGATAATCCTGGCGGCGATCAATCGCTATCGCAACGTGCCGGCGGTTGCCGACGGTGTAAAGACGCGGCCCCTGGTTCGCATCGTCGCGGTTGAGGTCGCCATCGGGGTCGCCGTGCTCGGTGTGACGGCCGTCCTGAGCCAGCTCGCACCCCCGAACGACATCGCGCAGCAAAGTCGTGCCGCCGCAGCCCAACAGGTCGTCGTCTCGGGCAGCGACTTCGGTACGACGACCAAGGTACGGCTGACGGTGGCTCCCGGAAACGTCGGGCCGAACAGGTTCTCGGCTGATGTCACCGACTTCGACACCGGCAAGCCGGTAGCGGCGACCCACGTATCCCTGAACTTCTCTCTGCCGGGCAAGCCCCAGCTCAATAGCAGCCTCAAGCTGCACCACGATTCCGGAGCTATGTGGACCGGTCGAAGCACGGTGCTGGCTCTCAATGGGACGTGGGACGTAGATGTGGTCGTCCAAGGCGCAAGTGGAGGTGTCGACGTGCCGCTCAAGATCACGCCACGCCGACCGCCCGAAAAGATCCAGATCGCAAGACAATCAGGGCAGCCCTCGATCTACACGATCGATATCGGCGGCGGAGCGTCGGTGCAGGCTTACGTAGACCCGGGCCAAGTAGGCACCGACAACGTGCACTGGACGTTCTTCGACTCCTCGGGAAAGGAGATGGCCATCAAGAAGACAAGCGCGACGGGCACCGACCCATCGGGTCAGACTTCCCCCGAGAAACTCCTACGCTTCTCGAAAGGTCACTTCGTGTCCAACGTGACGCTGACGGCCGGCAGATGGACGTTCCAGATCGACGCAACGACCACAGACGGAAAACCGATATCGGTGTACTTCTCGCAAGTCATCGGGTCATGACGACAAGGAGGAGCGGGTGAATCGATCTATCGCGGCGGTTGCCGCGGCCGCGCTGTTGCTCGCGGGGTGCAGCTCGGGAGGCTCGGGTGGGAGTGGCGGAGCCGCGGCCCCCTCTCCTCGTCCGAGCAGCCCCGCTCAGATCGCGATCGTGACGCCGACCAATGGTCAGGTCGTGAAGGGGCCGGACGTCCCTCTCAAGCTCTCGCTCACGGGGGCCAAGATCGTGCAGCCCTCGACGACGAATATCAGTCCGACGAAGGGCCACGTGCACGTATCCCTCGACGGACAGATCGTCTCGATGAACTTCGCGCTGCACCAACCGCTTCACAATGTTGCTGCAGGAACGCACACCTTGCGCGTCGAGTTCGTAGCATCAGACCATCAACCGTTCGACCCGCGCGTGTTCCAAGAGATCGCGTTCACGGTGAAGAAATGAGCCAGCCGGTAGCGTTGCGGCGCACTTCGATCGATGCCGCGATCGTCGCAGGACTTCTGTTGCTCGTCCCGTTCCGGTTGATGCTTGTCGGGTTGACGATCCCCCGCACCCTGATCTTGCTCGCGTGCTACGGCGCCATCGGCGGTCTATCGATGGCAGCCACGAAGAAGGTCACCGTCCACGTTCATCTCGGCCCGCTCACGGCGGTCGCCATCGGCGCCGCCGCGGTTGGTGCCGCGTCCCTATGGGCGGGACCCGCTCCCGCGCGATCCCTCGATGCCATTGCGGTGGTCCTTGGGATCGCCGCCGCGATATCCGAAGAGGCCCTGTTCCGCGGCCTCCTGTTCCAGCGACTCGAGCGTTTCGGCGCGATGGCGGCGGTCGTTATCGGCGCGCTCGTCTTTGCCTTGGTTCACGTGCCGCTTTATGGAACGGCAGCTTTCTCGGTCGACTTCGCCGCCGGACTCCTTCTCGGCTGGCAGCGTTGGGCGACGGGCGGCTGGGGCGCATCGGCCACGACCCACGCGGTCGCGAACGTGCTGGCGGTGCTGCGATGAGGGCGAAGGCAGCAGCTGTAGCGATCGCAGTGGCGCTGGTGGCCACGGCGTGCTCGGGGTCATCGAGCTCGACGATCCGCATCGGCACCATGTATCCGATGACCGGCACCCAAGGGCCGGGAGGGGTCGAGGAATATCGGGGCGTTCGTCTCGCGGCCGATCTCGTCAACCAAGACGGGGGCATCGCCGGCAAGAAGATCGCGCTGACACCGATGGACGTACCCGACTCCGATGCGGTTCCGGGAGTGGTCGATCGTCTGTCGTCCAGCGGCATCGATCTCGTCATGGGCAGCTACGGGTCGACGATCTCGGCCCCCGCCGCGAGCCTTACCTCCAAGCGCGGGATGTTGTTCTGGGAGACGGGCGCGGTCGGCGAGCAGAACATGACGGAGAACGCCGAAGAGAACTCGTCTATGGGTCAGGTCAAGGAGGCATCCTCGGAGACCGGGCGATTGTCATTCCGCGTTCCCCCTACCGGCGTCGTACTGGGACGCGGCGCGATCGACTTCATGGCTCACAAGTTCGCGCCGCTCATACACCGCGACCCCAAGCATTTCCGGTTTGCGGTGGCGAACGTGAACGACATCTACGGCACGACCGTGGCGCGCGGCGCTCTCGAAGAGCTCCACCATCTTGGGCTTCATCTCGCGGGCCGTTTCTCGTACGACGCCGCAACGTTCTCGCCGTCGCACCTTGTGCATGAGATCGCCCGGGTTCACCCCGACGTTCTGTTCGTGTCTGCCTATCTCGACGACGGCGTTGCGATCAGCCGCCAAACGCGGGCACAGCACTTGGACCTCGCGGGGAGCAT
>JAXDJM010000265.1:0-4313 GCA_034665605.1 Actinomycetota bacterium
GAGCGGATGCGGGCGAATCCCCGAGCGAGCTCGAGGGCGTCGGGGGCGAGCTTGACTCGTCTAGTCGTCATCACCCCTCCCCAAGTGCATCGATCTCATGCGCTCTTATTACAGTGTCTTTTCGCCAACGTTGCACAACCACCGTCGAGGAGATCAGTGAGCCCAGACGACCCGGTCCTCCCGTTCGACCCGGCTCGCACGACCCTCTACGACAGGGACGAGCTGATGTCCGGCTTCGACGGGAAGGATGCATCTACGACGCTTGACCAACGCATACAAACGTATTTCGACGCGTGGAAGAGCCGCCGGCCGCGCAAGCTCGAAGATGGCCTCGCCCAACGAGAGCACGATTACCGGATCGAAGTGGCATTGCAGGATCTCATCGATCCTCCGGATGCTCCGGCCAAACGAGTCGTTGGGATCATGGGAAGCCATCAGATGTCGCGGCGACTTCCGATCTACCGCGAGGTATGCTGGCTGGCATGGTCGGTGAGCCCACCTCAGAACCACTACATGGTTCTGACGGGCGGTGGTCTCGGGTTGATGGAAGCGGCGAGCCTGGGGGCATACCTCGCTCCGCATCCCGAGGCTTCGATAGACGAGGCCATCGATCTGCTGGGCGACAAAGAGGATGCCGCTTACATCCTCGCGGCCGACGAGTTGCGGGCTCGATACCCCGAACACGGCGATTCGCTTGCGGTCCCAACGTGGTCGTACTCGCACGAGCCGATCAGTCAATTCTCTTCGCACATCGCGAAGCACTTCGAGAACAGCTCGCGCGAGGAGGGTCTGTTGGCGGTTGCTACCTATGGTGTGATCTTCACCCCAGGAGGCGCGGGGACGCTCCAAGAGATCTTCCAGGACGCTGCCCAGAACACCTATTGGTCGTTCAACTGGCGCAGCCCGATGATCTTTCTCGGGCGTCGGGAGTTCAGCGAAGACTTTCCCGCCTACCAGCTTTTGATCGCCCGGGCCCGTGCAGACGGATACGACGACATGGTCGGCCTATTCGACGACGTCGCCGATGTCGTCGCGTTCCTGGAGGCCAGTCCCCCTCGGCCCAAACCGATCGATAACCCACCCCCGCGCACGTTCGGTCGAGCGGGTCCCGCCTTGACCACGAGCGAAGACAAGTAACGCATGACCCGTTCTCACGCTGAAGGTGAAGACTCGCTTCCGTTCGGAAACTAGGGCCTCTGCGCTACATCAATACCCCCCGAACGGACCATACAAATCCGAGTGCAACTGGTCCATATTGCACGCATGACGCAACGTTGCGTGAGCACCCTCTCTGACACGTTCGAGTCACCACCTCTACGTCGCGATACGTACAAGTCATCGCGGAAGCAGAACCGCACTGAGAGGCAGGTGATGCACAGGATCAGATCCGCAAACGAGTAACGGTTTCACGAGAGGCAACACGTTTCAGAAAGCCATCCCGCCTTCAATCACTGGAGATCGAATAAATGCAAGCTTTTTCCCTTCCTAAGCGCGCCCTTTCGGCACTCGGACTCGCCGCTGTTATCGCCATCGCTGCCGCTGCACCCGCTCTCGCCGACCAATTCACGTTCCAATATGCCTCCAATCCGGCCAACTCGTGCACGGGCGACTTCATGCTGTTCAACGGCAACGCGCACATGGTCTTCAACGTCACGCCCAACTCCGACGGCAGCTTCCACGTTCAAGAGCACCTGAACACTCAGGGCGTCACCGCCACGGGTTTCCCGAGTGGCGACGATTACGTCTTGAGCGAAGTCACGAACGACACGTCGGACTTCGACGTCACGGCCCAGCCCACCGAAAGCCACACCGTTCATCACCTGATCGTCCTGCACAAGGCGAACAATCTTCCCAACGACGATCGTTACGAAGAGATCAACGTCGACACGCAGTGGGTCAACGGAGTCCCGACGCCCACCATCCACTCGCAGAGGGCAGAGTGTAAGTAAGCGCACCAAAGGCATCCATGCGGTAAACCTGGTGCATGGCACCCGGATCACAGGATTCCGATCAACAAGCATGGATCGTGCGCCACGGCCAGACGGAGTGGAGCCTGAGTGAGCGTCATACGGGCCGCACCGATGTCCCACTTACCGAAGCAGGTCGGGAACAGGCTGCCTCGCTCAAGGGATATCTCGCGGGTCACAGATTCGTTCGAGTCTTGGTCAGTCCGTACAAGCGCGCGCTCGAAACGTGCCATCTAGCCGGCTTCGGTTCTCTCGCCGAAACAACCGAAGACCTTAGCGAGTGGGACTACGGCTCCTATGAAGGACGCACTACCCGCGACATCCGCGGCGAGCGTCCGGGGTGGTCGTTGTGGACCGACGGCGCGCCCAACGGCGAAGAGGCGGCCGAGGTAGGAGGACGGATCGACCGGGTGGTCGAGTTGGTGCGGTCCACTCCCGGTGATGTCGTGCTATTTGGTCACGGGCACAGCTTGAGAGTCTTCGCCGCCCGGTGGCTGGGCTTGCCTCCCGACGCCGGGCGCCTTTTCGCACTATCGACCTGTACGGTCGGCGTTCTGGGATACGAGCGCGAGATTCCCGTCATGCTCCGGTGGAACGATCAAGCCGAAGGAAGGGGGCCGCACTAAACCCTGATAAATCGCTCGGGCTCGAGCGAGGAGGACCCATCTACAAAGTGCTCGGCGGGGCTCGGCCGTCCGAGCAAGTAACCCTGAGCGAACGCGCAGCCCATGCGATGAAGCTCTTTGAGTTGGTCCGCGCGCTCGACGCCTTCGGCGACGATCTCCATGTTCAATCCCCGTGCGAGCGTTATCAATGCTCCGACTACGGCTGCGTCCTCCGGACCGTGGGTGATCCCGTCGACGAATGCTTTGTCGATCTTGAGGATGTCGATCGGAAAATGACGGAGACGCGAGAGCGACGAGTAGCCCGTTCCAAAGTCGTCTATCGCGATCCTTATCCCGATCTCCTTGAGGTCTTTCAGCACTTCTGCCATGCCCTCGATATCGTGGATCAGCGTCGTCTCTGTGATCTCGAGCACGAGATCACAGGGGTCGATCGCGTTTTCGGCAAGCAAACGCTTTAGGTGCGCCTTGAGTCCGACATCGTGAAGCTGCGCGACGGACACATTGACGTGCATGCGCAGACCAAGAGGACTCGCGGCGTGTGTTTTGCACTCCGCAAGATGATTGCAAGCCTCCGCCAGCACCTGACGGCCTAGCGGAACGATCAATCCCGTCTCTTCGGCAATATCCATGAATTCGCCGGGTGCAAGCAGGCCTCGTGTCGGATGGTTCCAACGAACGAGAGCTTCTGATGCCCGCACGACTCCATCGGACATCGAAACGATGGGTTGGTAGAAGGCCACGAACTCGCCGCGCTCGATCCCAAGGATCATTTCGCTCTCGACCGCGATGCGGTCCCGGGCACCGATCTGCATGGCCTCATCGAAGAGCTCGAAGCGACCCTTCCCGTGTGCCTTAGCCGTGTACATGGCCATGTCTGCGTCCCGGAGCAGGTCGTTGATCTGTGTGCCCTGAGTTGCCCCGTCATGAAGCACAACGCCGAGACTCGCACGCATCAAGATGAGCTTGCCCGCCACTTCATATGGAAGCTTCGTCGTGTCGAGGATCCGTCGCGCGAGCCTTTCGTGCCAGTCATCGGATCCACTCCCACGCTCGGCGAGAATCGCGAACTCGTCCCCGCCCATCCGTGCCACGGTGTCTTCGGAGCGCATGGTCTTCGTGAGGCGCTCACCTACGCCACACAGAAGCTCGTCGCCGGCGGCGTGGCCGAGCTCGTCGTTGATCGTTTTGAAATCGTCAAGATCGAGAAAGTACAGGGCAAAGCTGCGCGCTGAGCTTTCGCGTCGCTGGAGCAGATGAGCTACGCGGTCGCGGAACAGCGCACTGTTGGCCAAGTCGGTAAGAGGATCGTGGAGCGCCTGATGAGCGAGCTTCTGCTCGTACAACTTTCGTTCCTGTTGGAACTCCAGAAGCCGAGCCGAGAGCAACCCGAAGAGCACCGCAGTCACCACGAAAACCTCCAGAGCACGACCGCTATAGGTGTGCTCGATCAAGGTGTGCACGATCGACACCGAGAGCATCCCCCCGGCGAGGAATATGACGCGGGCTTTCGTGAGACGGTGCTGACCCTCGGTGTGCGGCTGATTGACGTGGGCCATCGAGGGATGGAGCGCGGCCGTTGCTCCGAGGATCGAGAACAGCGGCCAGCCTGCGGTGATGAGGGAGCCGATGGCGTAGCTCCCATTCAGTATCGCCCCGGAAAATGCCAGGTCAGAAGTCAAGAGCGCTACGAAGCTCGCCGCCAGTATGCGGTAAGCAAGAC
>JAXDJM010000266.1:0-4190 GCA_034665605.1 Actinomycetota bacterium
GGGTCGGCGTCGGGCAAGGGGTCCCGGTTTGATCGGTGGAACTGCTCGTCGGCGACTCCGTAGGCGTGGGAGCAGCGCTGGTGGACGCACTCGAAGTCGGGGACGGTGACGGCGAACCGTTGCCGTCGGTCGTGTCGGACTGGAAGTCCTCATACGGGCTCGCGTCGTACTTGGCCCCCGAGTGCACGAGCTCGTTGTCGACGACTGCCCACATCTGATGCACCAGCGGATCAACCGCCGCTCGAAGCGCTGCAGGGTCGTCGGTGATCGATGCAGCCTGGTTATCGATCTGCTGGCGGAGGTCGGCGAGTTGTTGATTTCCGTCCGAACTGAAGTGGACGTTGCCGTCGGTCGAGATCGCGTACTGATACGCAAGACCGGTAGCAGTGCAGAAGGTGCACTGCTGATTCACGCCGAATGCGACGTTCTGCGGAGTTACGGTCGTAACCGTATTGCTCTGTACCAGCACGACTTGCACCGCTATGGCCGTTGCATTGCAGTGCGTGCATCCACTGGACTCGGCGTAGGCAGCGTTCTGGTTGTCGACGGTGTCGCCCTGAAGATGCACGACGCTGAAGCCGACCTTGTGCTCGCTCTTGTAGTCGTGCGTGTTGATCTCGGCGATGCCCAGATTGCCCGAGTTCCCGCCGCCGACGGCGAACGCGATCCCGGCTGCCGCCAGCGCGATCACAACGATGGTTGCAACGAGAACCATGCGCCTCGACCTGATCAACCTCAACGATCGCTCCTTAGACATTCGTAGTGATTGCGCGCGTGCTACCCGCATCGCATCGCTGGGAAACAATCCCTATTTGCTTGCTCCCCTTACTAAGCGAATTCGTACGGTTCGTCTGCGTTTGTGTGGGAATAACTGCCGGAGAGCCGAGAACGGACTCGGCCCGAGCGTCGAAGGGAGGAAACAGCCGTGGCAAACATCCAAAAGCCGGGACTCTCTGCAGAAGAGCTCGACGCGCAGTCCGGTGAAGAGCTCCCCGATAGGGAAGCGATGAGCTTGATCAATGCCAATATCGCTGCACCAATCAACGCAGCAGTTGCTGCCAACGTGTTGAGCGACAACTCGATCGCCTACGCAAACGCCGAGCAGTCGGCCACGATCATCCAAAGCAACTAAGGAGGCTCGCATGGGCACAAAAGGCCTTTCCAACAAGGAGCTCGATCAACAACAAGCCGAAGAACTCCCCGATCGCGAAGCGATGTCTCTTATCAACGCGAATATCGCGATCCCGATCAATGCAGCAGTCGCAGCAAACGTGCTGTCGGACAACGCCACCGCGTATGCCGACGCCGCACAGAGTGGCACTTTCACGCAGGGCACCTAGCGCCTAAGCGTGTATCTCTTTAGAAGGAGGAAGAAGCGATGGAAACTGCACAAGGCTCGATCGATGTAGGTCTTCCTCTCGCGGAAGCCCACCAGAAATGGCAGGAATTCACCGGCGATGGCTCGCCGGGAAGTGCGCCGGCAATCAGTGGCGACATAACCGAACCCGTGCCCGATACGAAGTTGGGTGACGGCGAGAAGGGCACCGCCTACTTCCACGACCTCGGCAGCGGAAGCCGCATAACGATGGAGCTCCGCTACAACCCGGCCGTGGCGCAGAAGGAAGGTCTCTCCCCCGACTGGTTCGGCCAGCGCATCAACCAGTACCTGGGCCGCTACCAGAGCTTCGCCGAGGGCAAGCGCTAAGTCGATGCGCTTCAAGAAGGTGATCAACGAGCCCATCGATCATGAAGTAGACGGCGTTCACGTAACGGGCGGGATCAACGCGGTAGTCGCCGCAAACGTGAACGAATCAGGCTCGTCGGTCACACGGGTTTCTAGCAAGCAACGCATCGTTCAAAGAAACGGCAAAACCGAAGTGTTCGAGCAGACGAACGACACAGACGACGAAGGAGGCGAATCATGACGACACCTAAAGGTCTCAGCCCCGAGGAACTCGCGCAGCAGTCCGGCGAAGAGCTTCCGGATCGCGAAGCGATGTCTCTCATCAACGCGAACCTTGCGGCTCCGGTTAACGCCGCCGTTGCCCTGAACGTTCTGAGTGACAACTCGACCGCATACGCAAGCGCCGAGCAGACGGCGACGATCACGCAGTCCAACTAGTTAGGACGTAGAGATGCTCAAAGAGGCGGCCTCACGGCCGCCTCTTTTCTCTTAACTCACTTCACTTCATTCATCTAGGAGCGCGTCATCGATGAGCGGCTGCCGACGGGCATGATCGACCGAGGGGCGATTGAAGAACAGACCCAGGTCCTGCGGACGGTAGATCCGGAACCGTCTGGGGGATCTACATCCGCGGCCGAGGCGCAGTCCCCCGAAGCGTCGGCACCTCCCCCACCCCCGGGTTCAAATCACATCCCACAGCTTGCCAACGATGTCGACCTGATCGGTGAGTACGAGGGCTCCGGTTACAAAGAGCCGCATTTCATCGCGCGCCGTAGTGACGGTCAGGTTCTGCAACTGTCCGAGTTGCTATTCCTCGTCGCAAACGAAGTCGACGGGTCGCGCGACTACACACAGATCGCGGAACGCGTAAGCGAGCGGTTCGGCAAAACCGTAAGCGCAGAAAATGTTGGGGTCCTGATCGAGAAGCTGACCCCACTTGGCATCGTCCGGCCCGCCGACGGCTCCCAGCAGGAGCTCGAGCGGGCCGATCCGATGCTCGCACTGCGTTTCCGGACTCGAGTCATTCCCACATGGTTGGTACGAGCCATCACGTTCGTATTTCGGCCCCTGTTCTGGCCGATCATCGTCGTCGCCGTTCTGGCCGGGCTGGGTGTGATGGATTACTACGTCTTCGCCGTACACGGCGTTGCCCAAGGCGTGCGCGAGATGCTGTACTCCCCCACTCTGATGATGGCGGGCTTTGGCTTGCTGTTGTTATCGGCGATGTTCCACGAGTGCGGGCATGCCACCGCGTGTCGCTACGGCGGGGCGGAACCCGGGGTGATGGGTGTCGGCATCTACATCGTGTGGCCGGCTCTCTATACCGATGTCACCGACGCGTACCGGCTGAACAGGGCGGGTCGCCTGCGAACCGATCTTGGGGGTCTGTACTTCAACTCGATCTTCATGCTGGCGACGCTCGGTCTGTACTTCGCGACGCATTCGGAATGGTTGATGGTCGTCATCTTGGCGCAGCACGTCGAGATGGTTCATCAACTGCTCCCTTTCTTGCGACTCGACGGTTACTACGTCGTCGCAGACCTCACCGGCGTGCCCGACATGTTCATGCGGATCAAGCCCGTGCTCGCGAGCCTCGTTCCGTGGCGCAAGAGCGACGAGCGCGTTACGGAGTTGAAGCGATGGGCCCGCGCCGCGGTGACCGCGTGGGTCTTCATCGTGATCCCGGTCCTACTGTTCATCTTTGCGAACATCGTGATCGCCGCTCCGCGCATCCTCGCGACGGCATGGGATTCGTTCTTCGGCCTCTATCACAAGACTTCTGGAGCATTCGGCGGCGGCCAGATCGGCACCGGCGCCTTTTACGTGATCCAGATGGTGTTCCTGACGCTCCCGATATTGGGGATCTGCTACACGTTCTTCAGGATGTTCACGAAGTCCGTCGGGGGCGCGTGGCGATGGTCTGCCGACAGTGCGCCCAAGCGCGGCGTTGTGATGATCGCCGCGGCAGGAGCGATCGCGTTGATGGCATACCGGTGGTTGCCGAACGACGCGTACACGCCGATAAGGCCGGGAGAGAAAGGAACGATCGGCGACGCAATCGCTGCCGTTCGAAGCATCCCGGGCGGGAAACCCGGCATCGATTACGTGACTCGCTCGAGCTCGACGCGCGGATTCACACCGCAGGATCTCCAGCAAGGCCGTGGGCCCAGCGGCACCGATGGCTCGGGGGCCGGTACATCGTCCTCGACCGGCACGAGCGGAGCTGGGGTTCCCGCTCCCGGCGCATCTTCCACACCCGGGTCGACACCGAGTCCTACCTATCGCGCGACCCCTTCGTCGCGACCGACCCCGACTCCTACGGCACAGAGGTCATATGCGACGCCCACACCGACGCCGGCAGCATCAAGCAGCCCGTAGCAAACGAAGCTAGGGCGTGGGGGTCGGGCTCTCGGTCGAGCTTGGCGAGTCGGCCGGGCTCGGGCTCGGTGAGTCCATCGGGCTTGGCGTCACCGACGCTGACGGGGTCACAGAACTCGACGGTGAC
>JAXDJM010000267.1:0-10994 GCA_034665605.1 Actinomycetota bacterium
CTCATCGCGTTCGCTATCGATGCAGCTCTTAAGAAAGTTTCGGCGGTCGATCCGGGCGAGGTAGTCGACGTCATGATCGGCTGCGGCTTCCCGGAGCAGAAACAAGGCATGAACCTCGGACGCCGTGCGGCCCTGCTTGCGGGTCTCCCAGATCACGTCCCGGGAACGACCGTCAACCGGTTCTGCGCTTCTAGCCTGCAAACCATACGGATGGCGTTCCACGCCATCAAGGCCGGCGAGGGCGACGTCTTCATCGCCGGTGGAGTCGAGTCGATCTCGCAGGTCGACGGATACCCCAAGGACGTAGACGAGCTCCACCCCAAGCTGTTCGGTGACGACGCCGAGATCGCGAACGTCTACATCCCCATGGGCATGACGGCGGAGAACGTTGCCGAGAAATACGACGTGAGCCGCGAGGACATGGATCGTTTCGCCCAGCGCTCGCAAGAACGGGCCGTCGAAGCCCAGAGCTCGGGTTTCTTCGCGCGGGAGATCTCTCCTTATACGAAAGCCGACGGCTCTGTGGTCGAGATCGATGACGGCCCTCGAGCGAGCTCGACGCTCGAGAAGCTTGCCTCGTTGCAACCCGCTTTCAAGCCCGACGGGAAAGTCACGGCGGGAAACTCCTGCCCCCTCAATGACGGGGCGGCCGCGGTCGTAGTGATGAGCGAGGAAAGGGCCCGGCAACTGGGGATCACGCCGCGAGCCCGCATCATCGCTTCATCGGTTTCGGGCGTTGCCCCCGAGATCATGGGCGTCGGTCCGATCGAGGCTGTGCGCAAGGTCCTCAAGCAAGCCGACATGTCGATCGAGGACATCGACGTCGTCGAGCTGAACGAGGCATTCGCCGCTCAGGTCCTGCCCGTGTGCAGGGAAGTTGGGATCGATCCCTTCGGCGAGAAGCTCAATCCCCACGGCGGGGCCATCGCCCTCGGCCACCCCTACGGGATGACCGGCGCTCGGATCATGAACACCCTGCTCAACGACCTGGAAAGCCGCGATCAGCGCTTCGGCCTCGAGACCATGTGCGTGGGTGGCGGCCAAGGGATGGCGATGATCGTCGAGCGCTTGTCCTAGTCACACAAAAACGGACAAATCAAACCGTCTCCAGGCAGGAGCCCGACCCCGGCGAAGCGAACCTTTGAGGCAGGTCATCCATTTTGACTTTTCCTCAACGCGGAGGTGATCGGGTGTTGTTGCGGACTCGTAAGGCGGTAGCTCTCATCGGGACGCTGGCACTGCTCGGTGGCGTTTCCGTGTTGATGCAGCCGACGGCCGGGGCGTCTGGTAGCCCCCGGAACGAATCTGGGGGCCGGGCGGTCGTGCACCACGGCGGCGGAGCTCCCATCAACTCGTCGGGCGCCAACATCCCCTACGCGCACCTGTATCGCATCGGGGTGAACGCAGCGGAGCCGACGATCGGTACGACGAAAGACGGCGACATCTTCGTGACCGCGCTGCAGGGCAACACGAAGGTCGACGTCGTGCGGTCGACCGACCAAGGTCAGACCTGGAAGATCGTCTCCCCGAAGTTGCCGGGCGGCAAGAATGCCCAGGCCATCTCGCTCGACCCCTACCTTTACGTCGACCACCGCACCAACCGCGTGTTCACGATCGACAACACGGTTGCGTGTCTATACATGTCTTACTCGGACGACCGCGGCGGGTCCTGGACGACCAACCCCGCCATGTGCTCGCACCCTGACGTCAACGATCACCAGACGATCGCGGCGGGACCGCCTTCGATCAGCCCGACCGTGGGGTACCCCGATGTCATCTACTACTGCTACAACGACGTCGTCACCACCTCATGTGCGAAGTCACTCGACGGCGGGATCAACTGGGTTTCGACCGGTCAGCCGCCGTTCCCCGGCGTCGACCCCAACAGCACTAGCTACGACTATTACGGAGTACCGGGCGTGTGCGACGGGCTGTCTGGTCACGTTTACGTGGGCCACGACGGAACCGTTTACATGCCGCGCGGCTGGTGCGGTCACCCGTACGTCGCGATCAGCCACGACGAGGGCGCGACGTGGAAAGACGTGAAGGTCTCAAACATGGGGATCTCGGGCCACGAGGGCGTCATCGCCGAAGACGGCGCCGGCAACCTCTACTACATGTGGATCGACAATCTCACTCGCCTGCCGTTCGTCTCGGTCTCGACCGACGGCGGCACCAAGTGGGGGAAGCCCGTCGAGGTTGCGGCCCCGGGCGTCAAGGAGACGGACCTTCCGACGCTCGAGGTCGGTGCACCGGGTCACCTGGCGATCGCGTACGTGGGAAGCACCAACGCTCCCGGTGCGCCATACAAGACCGACAGCTCGGATGCCGCGAAGTACACGAACGTCACGTGGAACGCTTACCTGTCCGAGAGCGTCGACATGCTCAGCAAGAACCCGACCTTCTATACGGCGACGGTTAACAATCCGAGGGATCCGATCCTTCGCCGTACCTGTGGACCGGATCGGTGCGGGCCGGAATACGACTTCATCGATGTGGACATCGCGCCCGACGGAACCGCATGGGCGGCTTACGTCGACGGATGCATCGGAGCGTGCGCTACGACCAAGGGCGCCGGCGACAACTCGTCCGAAGGCATCGTCGGCCACCTCGCAGGGGGGCCGAGCCTGTGGACCAAGCAGGTTCACGACTACGCAACAGTGGTGAAGAAGAACTAACCAGAAACTAGAGATCGTTCGCTGCGGGGGCCCGGCGCGTGCCGGGCCCTCTTCGCGCCATCGAGAGGTCAAAACTGCTGATCGCGTTATGAGCGGTCGCAGCCGTCCGCTATGTGGACGTTGGTGACCACTCGGCCCGGGGGGGTTAGGGCAGTGCGGGTGAGATGCGTTCGGGGTCGATCTCGAAGCGTTTGATCGCATCGGACACGACCTCGGGCTTCAGATCACCGAATTCGGCCAGAGCCGCGAGGGTTGCGACAACGATGTGGCCGGCATCCACTTCAAAGAACCTGCGCAGAGCCTTCCGAGAGTCAGAACGACCGAAGCCGTCGGTTCCCAGCGGCACGAACGGGGCCGGCACCCACCGGGCGATCTGATCCGGCACCGCCTTGATCCAGTCGCTTACCGCGATGACCGGCCCCTCTTTGTTCTCTAAGCATTTCGTCACGAACGGCTGCCTTCGGGCTTCTTCGGGATGCAATCTGTTCCACCGCTCTGTTTCGAGCGCTTCGTGGCGGAGCTGTTGATACGACGTAGCGCTCCAGACCTCGGCGGCCACGTCGTAGTTCTCGGCCAGGAGCTTCTGAGCCTCCATCGCGGCTCCCACCATCGGGCCCGACCCGAAGAGTTGCGCGCGGTGTTTCAACTCTCCCGGCGCGTCGGCGAATCGATACAGCCCCCGCACGATCCCTTCCTCGACCCCATCGGGCATCTGTGGTTGGGGGTATGGCTCGTTGTACAGCGCGAGGTAATAGAAGATGTCCTCGTTCTCGTCGAGCATCCGGCGGAGCCCGTCCTTCACGATGGTCGCGATCTCGTACGCGAACGCGGGGTCGTAGGACAGGCACGCGGGATTCGTCGACGCCATCAGCAGCGAGTGGCCGTCTTCGTGTTGAAGGCCTTCGCCGTTCAACGTCGTGCGGCCCGCGGTCGCGCCGAGCAGGAATCCTCTACCGCGCTGATCTCCGAAGCTCCAGATGAGATCGCCGATCCGTTGGAAACCGAACATCGAATAGAAGATGAAGAACGGGATCATCGGTTCGTCGTGCGTGACATAAGACGTGCCCGCGGCGGTGAAAGAGCCCATAGAGCCGGCCTCGGTGATCCCCTCTTCGAGGATCTGACCGTCGCGGTCTTCTCTGTACGCGAGCAGGTGCTCCGCATCGACCGGTTCGTAGAGCTGACCGTGCGCGGCATAGATCTTGAACTCGGGGAACAGCGACTCCATGCCGAACGTGCGGGCTTCGTCGGGGATGATCGGGACGACGCGCTTGCCTATGTTCTTGTCGCGCATCAACTTGCGTAGCACGCGCACGCACGCCATCGTCGTGGCTACCGGAGTCGTCGAGCCCTTCGCGAATTCGGCGTAGAGATCCTCGCCGGGAAGATCGAGATCCATGTGCTGGTACTTGCGTTCCGGAACGAAACCGCCCAGCGCGTTCCGTCGGGCAAGCATGTACTGGACCTCGACCGAGTTCTTGCCCGGGTGGTAATGGGGCGCGATGCCTTCTGAGATCTCTTCGTCTTTTATCGGAAGATCGAGCCGGTCACGGAAGGCCCGCAACTCTTCTTCCTTGAGCTTCTTGACCTGATGGGTGACGTTGCGGCCCTCGAACCCCATGCCGAGCGCCCAACCTTTAACCGTCTTCGCAAGGATGACGACGGGAGCGTCCTTGAGCTGCACGGCAGTTGCATAGGCGGCATACAACTTGCGGTAGTCGTGTCCGCCGCGACGCAGATGGCGGAGATCATCATCCGACAGATGCTCGACCATCTTCGTGAGTCGCGGATCCGGCCCGAAGAAGTGCTTGCGGATGTAGTCGCCCGACTCGACGAGGAACTTCTGGAAAGTCCCGTCCAGGGTTGTGTTCATCTGGTTCACCAGGACGCCGTCGTCGTCGCGCGCGAGGAGCTCGTCCCATTCGCGGCCCCACACGACCTTGATCACGTGCCAGCCCGCGCCTCTGAAGATCGACTCGAGCTCCTGGATGACCTTCCCATTGCCGCGTACCGGACCGTCTAGTCGCTGGAGGTTGCAGTTGACGACCATGATCAGGTTGTCGAGACCCTCGCGAGAGGCAAGCGAGAGGGCCGCCATGGATTCCGGTTCGTCCATCTCGCCGTCGCCGGTGAAAGCCCACACACGCTGGTCGGTGGTGTCCTTCAATCCGCGGTGCAGGAGATAGCGGTTGAAGCGAGCCTGATAGATCGCGTTGAGCGGCGACAGCCCCATCGACACCGTGGGGAACTCCCAGAACTCGGGCATCAAGCGCGGGTGCGGATAAGACGACAAGCCGCCGCCGAATGCCTCCATCCTGAAGTTGTCCAACTGTTGTTCGCTGATCCGTCCTTCGAGATACGAACGCGCATAGATCCCCGGCGCTCCGTGGCCTTGGATGAACACCTGGTCGCCACCCCCGGGCATGTTGCGGCCTCGGAAGAAGTGGTTGAAGCCGACCTCGTAGAGGCTTGCCGACGACGCGTAGGTCGAGATGTGGCCACCGATGCCGTCGTTGTGCTTGTTCGCGCGCGACACCATGACCGCCGCGTTCCAGCGGATGATCTGCCGGATCCGGTGCTCGACCTGCTCGTTCCCGGGGAAATAAGGCTCCTGCTCGGGAGGGATCGTGTTGATGTAATCCGTCGAGACCATCGATGGGAGCCCGATCTGACGCTCGCGGGCGTGAAGGAAGATCCGGTGGAGCAGGAATCTGGCACGCGCGGGCGAGCTCTCGATCACGGATTCGAGGGCGTCGAGCCACTCTTGGGTCTCGTCGGGATCGATATCCGGAAGCTGGTCCTTGAACGCGTCGTACATGCTCTCCACCTCGGGCTGGCGCGCCACGCTGACGTGGTGCTTGCTACGGTTCGTGACCCATGGTCAGCGTAACCCCGTCTCAATAGCTATCGTCGCATCCCATGACTCCGCTACCGGTCCTGTGGGCTGCGTCTTTGTTGTTGATCGCCGGAGGAGTGGCGAAGGTCCGTCATCCCGGCGCGACCGTGCCCGCACTCCGCGCCGCCGGCATCCCCGCGCACCGCAACGCGGTCATCGCTCTGGGAACGATCGAAGTCGCGGTAGGGCTCGGAGCGATCACCGGCGTATCTCAAGGGTTCGCCGTCCTCGTCGCCATCCTCTACGCGGCTTTCGCTGCATTCAGCGCGCGCCTTGTCGTCGTCGGTGCTCCCGGCGTCTCGTGCGGATGCGCGGGCGAACGTGCGCTGCCACCGTCGTGGTTGCACGCAGTTTTGAACTCGATCGCAGCTATCGGAGCAAGCGTGGCCGCGATCGCTCACACGGACGTCCCAAATGACTTGCAACTCGTCGTCCTCGGCCTCGGTTCGTTTGCCATCGCATGGGCTGCATTCCTCGCGGTCGCTTATGTCCCTACTCTGTTTGGCTCGTATAGAGGCACGCAGTGACGGAGCGCTTGCTGATAGGCGCGGCTCGCGCTCTGTCGCACAAGACATCTCGTCGCAGTTTCCTGGAGAGGGCCGCGGTTGTGGGCTCCGCCTTGGTGGTGTCACCGATCCGTTACCTACTCAGGCCGGTTCCTGCCTACGCTCTGGTGACGTCCGCACACTGTTCGTCGGGTTTGTGCACGAGCGGGTTCACGACGTTCTGTTGCACGATCAACGACGGGGTAAACGGATGCCCCAAGAATTCGTTCCTGGGCGGCTGGTGGAAGTGCACGAACTATCTCGGTAGTGGGGCGTGCTCTAAAGAAGGCGTTCGCTACTACATGGACTGCAACGCGACGCCCGGGCACGGCTGCCCCGGCGGCTGTCATTGCGCGAAGAGCAAGTGCACGAACCGGCACACATGCTGCAACGACTTCCGCTACGGGCAGTGCACGACGGACATCGCCGGGATCACCCCCGTCGTGTGCCGCGTCGTGAAATGCGTCAACCCATGCAAGCTCTACGTCAACTGCAACTGCACCCTGAAGGTGGACAACGCGACGTGCTCCCATGAGGAGGGATGCCTGTGACCCTGCTGGTTACCATCGAGACGATCCTGCTGGTCTTGATGCTGATACTCGTGGCCGGGTTGCTGAGAAGCCATGCCGAGATCCTGCGCCGGCTCGAAACCGGGGCCGGGTCTGCACGGCCATCCGGGCCGGAGATCACCCCGATCCGCGACGCGGGAGCGCAAGCCTTCGACCTGTCGGGAGAAACGCCCGACCGGGGATCTCTCGGGGTTGTGGTCGGCGGCGCACCAACCGACACTTTGATCGCGTTCCTTAGCAGCGGCTGTCTCACTTGCCAGGGATTCTGGGACGCGTTCCGGGCCGGGAACGCCGGACTACCCGATGGCGTGCGTGTAGTCATCGTGACGCGCGACTCGAGCTACGAAAGTCCATCGAAGATCAGAGAACTTGCACCGGACGGCATCCCGGTGATCATGAGCAGCGCTGCCTACGACGACTACCAGGTTCCCATGTCCCCCTACTTCGTTTTCGTCAACGGCTCGAGCGGCACGATCGCCGGCGAGGGGACCGCGCAGACGTGGGCCCAGGTCCTGTCGCTGTTGCGCGACGCGGTTTCTGACGCGGAGCACTCCGGAAGCTCTTCGGGGCGCTTCACCCGCGCCGACGGTGAGCTGCTGGCCGCGGGGATCGGCGCCGAACATCCAAGTCTCTACGAGTCCGACGACCCAGCTGTTATTGGGCTAGCGGTCGAAGGCGCTAGCGAAGCGCGGCGTGGCCGCGATGTTAAGAATCTTGATGTCGTCGACTGACCTCATCCTGGTTGCCGGCATATGCCTTGCTGTTGTCGCCGCGCTCAGATCGCTGTGGTCGCCATGAGGCGAGTCGGTGCTTGCGAGCATCACTCCGCTCGGCGAGCGGAGCAGGAACTCCAGATATGCCGTAACGGCGATCGCATTCATGGTCGGCGCAACCGGGGGCGGTGCGCTGATCGGAGCGATCGCCGGCGGCCTCGGCCGGGCGCTCTTCGTCGGGATCCCTGCACGAGGCCGGCTCACTCTCTTGGCCGTCGTCGTTGCTGTGATGTTCGCGGCCGAATTGTGGCGCCTTCCGACCATCAGGCGGCAGGTGAACGAGCAGTGGATGCACGCGTATCGCGGATGGGTATACGGCTTCGGCTACGGGATGCAACTCGGTGCGGGCGTGATAACGGTGGTCACGACCGGAGCCATCTACGCGGCGATCGCAGCCGAAGTGCTGACGGCACGCGTGGGTTACGGATTAGCGATCGGGACGATCTTCGGTCTCATAAGAGGAACCACTCTGCTTGCGGGGGCCGCGATCCGAACGCCCCGTGGTCTCGTGACCCTCGACGCCGCGCTTCGAAGAGGCGAACGGCCGGCAAGCTGGATGGCTCGCTCGGGACAGGTCGCGGTCGTGCTCGTTTGCCTTGGATGGCTGATGAGGTGAGGACCTGAAGCTGCACGCGCACGGCATACACGTCGAGCTCCCCCACCGTTGGGAGGGCAAGATCTATGCGCGCGATGATGTCGCGACGCTGCACGGAGCGAACTTCCCGCTCCCCCACGACGATGGGGATTACGCCACCGATGCGCTGTCGCGGATGCCGGATGGCGGCGCGCTCTTGGTTGTGACGGAGTTCGACCACAAGTCGGCGTCGAAGGGCTTGTTCGATGCCGGGCAACCGAAAGCTCTAGAAGAACGCGAGTTCAGCTCCCGCGCGATGCAACGCACGATCGCAGGACGCGCCGGGGTGCAACGGTTCTTCTCGGCAAGCGGTCGGGCCTTTTGTCTCTACTGCGTCATCGCCACGGGAACAGGCGCCCGGCGAAATCTGCAGCACATCAATGACGCGCTCACGACCCTGCACATCCATACGGAGCGTGGATGAGACGACGCATCGCGGCTTGCGCAACGATCGCAGCCGCTCTGATGGCTCATCTTGCACCGGCCCACGCACACGCGGACGTCGGTCGTCCCGGGATCGCGTACGCATCGGTGAAGAACGGCCGATCGAACATCGACATCGTGAGCGCCGCTGGATCTCCTCACCTGCTGATCGGGGGATCCGGTAACGAACGGGCACCTGCATGGTCTCCGGACGGGACGAAAGTGGCGTTCGATTCGAATCGCTCGGGCAACTACGACATCTGGGTACTCAACCGGTCCACCCATAACTTGAGGCACATCACGAATGGGGCCGCGTACGACGCCGATCCGACCTGGTCGCCGGACGGGACCAGGCTTGCGTTCGTCACCACACGCTGGGGAAACCTCGATCTCGCGATCGTGAGGGTCGGCAATCGACACGTGCACCGGCTCACGCATTTCGACGGGGACGATATGAACCCAGCGTGGTCACCGCTGGGCAACAGCATCGCGTTCACGTCCACGCGCGGCGAGACCGACGACATCTACACGATCCATCCCGATGGAACCGCGGCCCATGTCTTGGCAGAGGGCCCCTATGCAGATGCTTTTCCTTCTTGGTCTCCAACCGGGAACGAGCTTGCCTATCAGTCGTACCGGGTTGGCGGTTACCAGGTTCGCACGGTCGGCGCCGACGGAAGTTTGGATCGCACGTTCGCGAAGGCCGGCTCGTTCGCCGGATATCCGGTGTGGTCGCCGGATGGGACCGACATCGCCTACACCGACACTCGTTACGGACGGGCGAATCTATGGAGTAAGCCGGTTGCCGGTGGGCGCGCTCATCGCATCACATTCGCGTCGGGGGCCGAGATATCAGCCGCCTGGGCGACCGCCGTCGGCGCGAGCCACTGAAATCGCTCGTGCGCCCATAGCAACAGGCTGACAGGTCGGGCACCAGTACGTCACGCGACCCGATGGATCGTCGGCCCCATCTCTACGATGGATCGTCGACTTGCATCGACGACACGAGCGGCCCCCACGCCCGTAGACCCAGTGAGAACGGCCGCCTCTCGGATCTCCCGTCGTCACCTGATCGGGATTCCCGCGGTTGGCAACGACGAGCTTGTGTGCAAGCGCGATCACGCGCGCGGGATCCCGTAGCAGACCGATCGGTGTCGACGGATCCACGCCCGTCAGGTAGCAGAGCTCGCAACGGAAGACGTTGCCCAGCCCTGCCATGACGCGCTGGTCGAGCAAGGCCTCACCGATCGGGCGATCCGGGTCGGCGACGAATCGCTCGAGTGCGATGCCCGCGTCCCAATCCGGTCCCAGGATGTCCGGACCGAGATGGCCCACCACAGTGTCCTCGGAGGCAGTCGGGACGACATCGATCACCGGCAGCCGAAAGCCGACCGCGATCCACGATGTCGTCGCCAGAACGAGGCGAACCTGGAAGCTCGGGCCGCGCCACCGCTCGGCGGGGCGATAAAGATGCCACTCGCCGTCCATCTTGAAGTGGGTGTGAACGCTCGTCTCGTCGTCGAGCCGGATAAAGATGTGCTTGCCGCGCGCGAGGACCGAGCGGACGACTCGACCCGACAGATCGAGCGTCGCCAACTTTGGCACGCGGAAGTCGGATCGAATGATGGTCTCGCCCGCCAGCGCGTCGTTCAGACGCCGAGCAGCAAGGTGAACCGTGTTGCCTTCAGGCACGTAACCGCAAACCACGCGACGACAAGTGGAACCCGGCCGACAGAAGTGCCTCCGACAGTGGCGAATCCATCACCGAGCCGCCGTCGGCTTTCTCGAGCTGCAGCCGTCCGAGGATCCCGTCATGCACTGCAAGCGCCATAGCGTCGGCCGCAGGTTGGAGGCGTTCGACGTCATCCGAATAAGACAACAGCGATCGGCCGCCCCGCTCGACGTAGAGAACGAGCTCACCGTCGACTAGCACGACGATCGCGCCGACCTTGCGGCCGGGGCGGTGCGAGGTCTCCCTTTCGGGCCACGAAAGCGCGGCACCGTAAACGTTCGCGGGATCGGTTGCGGCGAGAACCTGGGTGCGCGCTTCTCTGGGATCGGCAAGCGCGCGCAGACGATCGACCGCGCCCGGTTGTGCGAACTGAGCACCCCCGAGACCTTCGACGAAATAGCCACGACGGCACCTTCCGGAGTCCTCCATGGCCTTCAGCACCGCGTAGACCGCAGCGAAGCCGCCCTCGATCCGCTCGACGGAGGTCGCACCACGAGTGACGATCCCGTGTCGAGCGAGGAACTGCGTCGCCTGTGCGTGCGCGCGCGTAGTTGGGTCGGTCTGACGAGGCGGCACCAAGCTCCATCTGCCGGCACCCGCCGGCGGACCGAGGCGCGAGGGAAATGCCGGTCCCCCTCTCCGGCGTGGCCGACCCGACGGAACCGAGCGACCGCCGCCGATCAGGGCGCGCAGCGGAGCGAAAGTGTCATTTGTGATCTCGCCGGCCCACACGAGCTCCCACAG
>JAXDJM010000268.1:0-11483 GCA_034665605.1 Actinomycetota bacterium
GGCCTACGATTTCGGACGTAGAGCTGCCAGCACGCGAAAGCGCTCTAGTTGGCGATACGGACCGTCGCCGCGGCCGGTGACGACGCGTTTCCGGCGAGGTCGGTTGCAACGATCTTGAACTTATACAGACCCGGCTTCTGCAGTTTCCCGGCCGCATTGCGCCCGTCCCACTTCGCATACCAACCGGCGGGCGACAGCGGGCTTCGGCTCACCATCTTTACGACCGTTCTGCCGCGAGAGTCTTTGATCGTCAGAGCCACGTTGGCGGTTTCGGATTGGGTCCAGTTGAGCTTCGCTTGATCCGCGTGACCGTCGCCGTTGGGGCTGAACGTCGCGGGTTTGGCGAAGACGTTGCTGACGAGGGGACCCGTTGTGTCCGGCGGCGGCGACGTCGTGGGGTGCGGTGACGGCGAGCCGGACGGCAGCGTGCCCGGTGCCGTTGATGTGGCGGCCTGATCGAACAAGCTCGCAGCGCCGGATCCGAAGTAGGGGCCGTAGAGCGTTCCCGGCGAGTTCTTGTAGAAGTAGGTCACGTTCGAGTTCAGATAGCGGGAGCCGACTATCCACCCGCCGCCGCTCGACCCATTGTTCATGTCGCAAGAGATCCCGAGAGATGCAGGAGAGGTGTACGGATCGGTGGTCACCACACTCGAAAGGCAGTGGTACATCGCGCTTCCGTTGAAAGGTGTGGCGGCCGGGTAGCCAAATGCATCGAAGTCCTGCTGTTGTGATTGGTTGAATTCGATGTCGCGGCCCCCAACTACATCGGTCAATCGCTGGCCGGAAGAGTTCTGGCTCATGACCAGTGCCGCCATGTCGTGACCCTCCGGGAACCCGTTCGCCTGGGACCACTGTGGAGGTACGTCGGCTTCGGCTGCCGTCCACACACCGAAGGGCTGACTCCCGCTGTGGTAGGCGGGCACGAAGATAAGAGTGGTTGCGCGATAGCCGGTAGATGGGTCGATCACGCAGTGACCTGCCGTCCACACAACGCTGCGGTTGGCGCTATTCACTGCCGTGCCCGAGCAAGAGAAGGACCCCGCCGCATCCGTGCCGAAGATGCGACCCGATGTCGAGTATGGAGCAGTTGTGTACAGGGCCGGATCGACGGCAGATGCTGTTGCGGCCGCGCCCGACGCCGTCGAGCTCGAACGAAAGGCCGCAAGGGTGGCCGGCTCGGATGCGGCCCCAGGGGTCTGGGATCTCGGGCCACGACCTTCGAGCGCAACCAAGGTCCGAGAGGGAGCGCTGCGCATGCGCGCCGGTGTCCAGTAACTAGAGGCGAAGGTCCTCGAATCGTTGAGTCGAACGACCGTCGCCGTGACGCGGCTTTGAGAGGCCGCAGCATCGCCCCCCGCGAGCGAGAAGCCGGCGATGACCGCGATGACCACGACGATCGCCGCGACAGATCGATCGAGCTTTCTTGAGAATGTCATTCGCCTTCACATCCAAGCTGGTTCGGGAGCCGAGTCACTACGAAATGTCGGCACCGCCCAGGTCAATCTGGAGCAAGGCGAGACGAAGCTTGGTTAGGGCTTGGGCGGGATGGTCAGCTTCTGACCGGTTCGTATCGATGCCGGGTCCGTGATGTTGTTGGCTTGAGCGATCAAGTCGGCAAGCGAGGAGTCGCCGTAGAACTTCTGTGCGATACCTCTCAACGTGTCGCCCGACTTCACCGTGTAGGTCTGCGACCCCGCTTGAGGGGCGGCGGATGCCGATGCTTGCGCGCTGGGGGAGGCCTGGGGGGATGACTGGGCCGCTGCGGCTTGGTCTTGAAGGGTTGTCACCTGCTGCTTCAGCGTTGCGTTGTCTTGTTTCAGGCGGTCGTACGCGCTCTGGGAGATACCGCCGCCCCCGCCCGCAGTCATCCTGCCGATGATGAAAGCGAGGATCAAGAAGATCCCCAGGAGAGCGACGCGGCCCCAGAGAACCTTTGGTCCGGAATGTTGAGGCTCGGGTTCGTAGTCCCAGTCGTAGGAGGATCCTTCGGGCTGGTAGGGCTCGAAAGGTTCCGTGACTCCTTCGTTCACCAGATCCCCTTTCCCACCGGCTGCTCGGCCAGGGCCACCTATCGCACTCGAAGCGTAGCCGGAATAGAAAGATTTCTCAGCATCACCCGCGGACCGAGGCCCGGTGAAAGCATCAGAAGAACCAACTTAGAGTAGGCCGGTATGGACAAACCAAAGAGCGGAGCGCCCATCCCGACCGGATGGGCTCAGCGGGGCGCTCGGCTGGCCGGTCAAACGGGCAAATCGGCCGCTCGCTTCCTCGGCACCAGGATCAAGTCGTTCGCTTCTCCGGACCGCGCCAACGAGTTCCTCGAAGGATTCCATCAACAGACCGCGCAGCAGCTCGTCGAGATGCTCGGCGAGATGAAGGGCGCGGCGATGAAACTCGGACAGCTCGCGTCGTTCTACGAGTTCTCGGCTCCGACCGACTACCTATCGACCTACAAAGACGCGTTGACGATGCTTCAGAACTCGGCGCCGCCGATGGACCCCGAAGCTTCGAAGGCTGTGATCAAAGAAGAGTTCGGCAAGGGCGTCGAGGAGGTTTTTGCAACTTTCGAGGACCAGCCGGTTGCCGCCGCGTCGATCGGTCAGGTTCACCGAGCGACGCTCCATTCGGGCGAAGAGGTTGCAGTGAAGGTTCAGTACCCGGGCGTTGACGAGGCAGTGCGTTCCGACGTCAAGAACCTGAGTGCGATGACGAAGTTGTCCGTCGCTATCGCACCGAATCTGGATCCGAAGGAAGTTGCCGACGAGGTGCGAGACCGCGTGTTCGAGGAGCTTGACTATCGCCGCGAGGCAACCAACCAACAGAAGTTCGCGGAACTATTCCACGACCATCCGTTCATCGTCGTGCCAAAGGTCTATCCCGAGTACTGCCGAACGCGAGTTATCACGCAGGAGTTCATCCACGGGAAGCCGTTCATGACGGCGTTCGACTGGGAGCAGCCAAAGAAGGACGAGCTGGCCGAGATCCTGTTCCGTTTCTTCTATGGAAGCTTCAACCGGTTCTTGCTCTTCTCCGCCGACCCGCACCCGGGCAACTACCTCCTTCTGCCGCGCGGAAAGGTAGCGTTTCTTGACTTCGGCCTAGTCCGTGCCATCGATCCCGGGACTCGGACACTGTTGCTCGAGATCGTTCAGGCGCTCATAACCGAGGACCGCGAGCGCGGGCGCGTTGCTTTGGAGGGACTCGGGGTTCTGAACCGCAAAACGCCTGAGATAGATGCAGTGTGGGGCCACCTCAGGATGCTGAACCGTCCGGTGATAAAGGACGAGGAGTTCACGATCTCGGCAGAGCTCGTCCAAGGGATCGCTGCTGCCGGGATCGACCCCCGATCGCCTGCGTTCCAGACGCTGCGAAAAGTCGGCGTGCCGGGCGTCATGATCACGTTTAACCGAATGAGCTTCGGCGTTGCCTCTTTACTTGGCCGGCTGAACGCAACCGCCAACTGGCAACGGATCGCCCGCGAGCTCTGGGAAGGGCTCCCATCGGAGACGAAGTTGGGCAAGAAAGAAGAGGCGTGGCTGAAGAAGGCCCATCCGGATTTCGTCGCTCCGTTGTCCCAGTAGCCGTTTCTTAGCTACTCGTTGGTCACGGGGAACCGCGCGGTCAGAACCACGGCACCCGTCGCATCGGTGCATTGCAGTCCCGTGATCGTCATGCCGCTTCGGTCGACAGAGCGGCCCCAACTTCCCCGGCCGTTCTTATAGGACACGGACCCGATGGGAACGGTGTCTCCGTCGGACGTAACGAGTTGAACGCCGTACGTTCCGGAGAAGGAGCTCGGAGCTTGGACCTCGACATAGATCCATGACGGATCTCCTCGGAACAAGAATGCCCGGCCTTCATTAACCCCCGAATTCGGGTCGCCGAGAGCCGCTGCCGAGAACGATGAGCCGTTACCCGTTCCGAGAACGCTTGCCCATCGCGATGCCAGGTCGCGCGAGTGACGGCCGGCCAGATAGGTCCCACCCCCGGCGACCGCTGCGATGAGAAGCACGGCCGCGGCTGCCAGCACGACGCGTTGAAATCGACGTGGTGAGGGAGCTTTTGCATCGAATGAGTCGATCACGCGCGATTCGAACCCGACCGGGGGTTCGCTCTCGGGGGCCAGCAGCAGTATCTCGTCGGCTATGGCCGATAGCTCTTGAACGTGGGCGCGACATTCGTTACATGACACCAAGTGTTCGAGAGCGCGGGCGCGTTCTTTGGCGGAAGCGATCCCGAGCGCCACTTCCGGCGCAAGCTCCCTCACTTGCTCGCACGAATACCTATCGTTCATCGCTCACCTCGAGTGCCGAACGCAACTTGATCATCGCGGTTCGTATGCGCGTCTTTATCGTTCCAAGTGGCGCGTCCTCCAGCTCGCTGATCTCTCGCGCTGTGCGGCCGTAGAACGCCGCAAGCACGAGTGCTCTCTTCTGGTCTTCGGGGAGATCGGCCAGGGCCGAGCGGAGTCGTTGCGTGTCCTCGTGAGTGAAATGTGCTTCGTCCGGGCCCGGCTCGCCCTCGTCCGCCTGGAGCGTGACGAGAACGTGAGGATCCATAGGGTCTTGCCGCCGGACGCGGACGAAATCGATCGCCAGATTCCGCGCGATCGTCAGGAGCCACGTAGCTACGCGGCCCCGGCGAGGATCGAATACTGCGGCGTGTTTCCATGCTTTAAGAAACGTCTCCTGCGCTACTTCTTCTGCCGTTTGCGGGTCGTGAACGATCGTCATCGCCAGACCGAATACGCGGCCCTGGAAGCGGCGTACGAAGGCGGCTGCAGCCTCGGCGTCGCCAGACGCCATGGCTGCAAGCAGCGATTCATCTGCGATCGACCACATAACGACATACGTAAACAGGCCCCCGGGGGATTGCAACCCCCGGGGGCCTGGTTATTTGAAAGCTCTTGCCTCCTACTTCTGGCGCAGCCTCGGCATCTTCGCCTGACGGCAGCAGATCCCGTCGACCTCTACCGGGAAGATGTCGTTCTCGGCTTCGTCGTTCGAAGGCGGCTGGTTCGCCTGCCTCGGGCTCGCCAGGGCGAAGACGGAGAGGCTTTGCAGCAACGTTCCGTCGCTCAACCCAACGTCCGCCATCGGAACCTTGATCACGAGATAGTCGGGTTTGGCCCCTTTTGTGACCACGACCTTGCCCTTCTCGGTCGTACCTCCGAGCGGCGGAGCCGGGTACGCAAGCGCATGCGGTGTACAGCCCGATACAGAGCACAGATCGACGCTCTGAGTCGTGCCCGCAAAGAAGGTCGTTCCCGTCGCCGTGGCTTCGGCCGCCGCGTAGTAGATCGGGAAGATCTGATCCACACCTTTACCGAGCGGTGCGCTCCAGCGCACGACGTAGTCCAGAGCCTGCGATCCCGTGGCGGTTAGTCCGCCCTGCGTATCGTCGAGCGCGCCGACTTTGACCTTGAACCACGCTTTCTTACGGTGACGGATGAGCTTCACTCCGCGCAGGTCGAGAGACGGCACGTCGGTGGTCCCGTACAACGGATCCCAAACAGCGTCTTTCGCTACGTCGGGGATAGATCTGCCCGATGTCGCGGGACCCGTCACCGGTTTGCCCAATAAGCCGATCCCGCGGTTCTGGATCACCAGGTTGACCTGGGGGGCTCCCTTGTGGTCCGCCGCACTGTCGGGCACCGACGCGCCGTTCTGGATCGATTGTGTGATGTCGTTCGAGGTGTCGTTGTAAACGACCTCGATGGCGCCGGTCTTGGGAACCATCTCGACCTGGAAGAAGTCCGCGAGGTTCCGGTTCCCCTGGATCGTGATGCAGCCCGTTCCCTCGAAGCAGATCGTTCCGTAGTGCATCGGGTGCGGGCTGACCTTGATCTGTTGCTCGTTCGGGTTCGACGTGTCGGCGTTCGTTAAGTTCGCGAGGTAGACGTTCCAGGCCTGATGGGTGTCGGTCGTGCTGGGATTGTCCTTGCCGTCGTCCGTGCCGTAATAGGAGATAGCGACGCGCCCTTTAGCGCCCGCCGTGATCCACGGCATCGCGTTCGTTACGGCTGGCGGGCGGCTGACCTGGACGGGTTTCGACCACTTGGTCCAGTCGGTCGATGCTTTTGCGTACGAGTAATAGATCTGCCACGCGGTTTTGTCCTGGCTCGTCGTCTTGGTGTTGCGCGTGACCCAAGTGATGTAAGCGGTGCGGTTGTTGTCGATTGCTATCACGGGGAACAGCGCACGCTCGTTGGCCCCGTTCGGAAGAGTCGTGATCGGGGTGATGTCGACCTTCGTGAGCGCGGGATCCGCCTTGTTTGCCGGGTTGCGGGTGTATTTCGCCACACCGACGTCGGAGGTTCCCGTCACGCCCACGGCCTCCAGAACGGTGCCCGTGGTCTGGTCGATAACGGTGTTGCCGTCGAGACCGATCGCGGCGGTGACCGTCGGTGCCGAGTACGTGCTGCCGTCGGTCGAATAGGTGGCGTCTTCGCAGGTGCTCGAGCATCCCGAACCTGCAAGGGCTTCGAGATAGACCAAGTAGTTGACCGGGAACGGGCCTGTGTATCCGGTCGTCTGTCGAACCGTTGCCGGATCGGGCGGATCCCATGTTGCGAACCATTGCCGGTCGATCCCGTTCAGGTTCTGCTGGGGATTGGCGATCACTCCGGTCGTCATCGCGCTGCTGTCACAGCGGGGGTGGCACTTTGTCTCGTCGAACAGAGCGTTCTTCAGCGAGGCGAGTGCCGCGAGGTCCGAGTAGTAGAAGCGGCCCTTCGAGTCGGTGGACAGTTCGGTGTCGCCCCCGCCCGGCCCGGCGATCTCTGTCGCCGACTGGCCCGAGCTCGTGATCGGCACCTGGTGGACTCCCACGAAGGTCTTGCCACCGTCGATCGATCGGTTCCAGATGCTGCGCTGCGTCCCGGTACCCCACGGGCCCGAAGCGTGAACGATGTTGCTGTTCGTCGGCGAAGTACGGATGTCGGGTTCGCCGTAGTTATGGATCGGGTCGACCACGCTCGGCGAAGTGAAGCCGATCTTCGTAGACGCCTTTGTGGAATGCCTTTTCCCGGCATCGGCCAAGCTGCCGTGCGATGCCGGCGCCATGACCGTGGCGGCCACGAAAACGGCGAGCAGGGCGGGCATGAGCTTACGGATCATCGAACGCCTCCTCATCGAGTACGGACTCGCCGGACGCGGCTGAGCCTTTTGCCCCTCAACGTCACGATTCGTCGGAATCGACCGATTTCCTGCGGCGAGGCCCCCGCACGTCCTCTCGTTCGAGAGTATGCCCAGGCGTCGCAGGAGGGAACCACAGGCCCGAATATCCTCCCCTGATGCACGCGGGCGGCGATCTTCAGCTTGGTGGTCCACGAGTGGCCGAAGCCCATATCCGGTTCGGGTTCTCCGACCCCACCGGGTCGGTCGTGAGCGTCGACCTTCTCCAGGAGGTATCTCGGCCGCGGGTCGGGCCCCGCTTCGCCCGCCTCGACGACGGCAGCTTCTTGCTGGAGTGGCCTCGTCCGAACGCCGATCGCGTCGAGTACCAGCTCTTGCTCGGATATGCCGACGGCGGGTCATCGACCGTCTGCGATCCCGAGAATCCGTTGACGGCGCCGGGCCCGTTCGGAGATCGCTCCGTCGTCGAGCTTGCCGGCTACGCGGCCCCCGCGTGGGTTGACGTTGAACCGCAAACAGAAGGGATCCTCCGGCAGGTCTCGGTTCGCAGCCGTATCTTGCATAGCGATGTCCCGGTCACGATCTGGGAGCCTGCAGACGTCTCGCCGGAGATGGCACTTCCGATCCTGTTCGCGCATGACGGTCCCGAATACGCCCTGTATTCGGGTCTCACGAGGATGCTCGACGTTGCGTACTCGACCGGGCGGATCCCTCCGCTGCGCGCTGCGCTGGTGCCTCCGGTCGTCGATCGAAACCAGATCTACTCCGCGTCGGCGGCTTATTCGAGAGCCTTTTCCCATGAGATCTTGCCCGGCGTTGAAGCCGTCGCGCCTACTCCTCATGGACGGCGGGCCCGGATGGGGATGGGGGCGAGCCTCGGCGCGCTCGCGATGCTCCACATCCATAGAACCAATCCCGCGACCTTCGGCGCACTCTTTCTTCAATCGGGGAGTTTCTTCCGCCAGCGTTACGACAAACAAGAATCCGGATTCGTGCGCTTTCGCAGGATCAGCCGGTTCGTCGGAACGGTGCTCGTCGGCTCACAATGGCTCCACCCTGTTCGTGCCGTGATGACGTGCGGCACGATCGAAGAGAACCTCGCCAACAACCGAGCGGTGGCCCGCGCTCTTAAGGAGCAGGGCTACGAGGTCGACCTGCACGTGAACCGGGATGGACACAACTGGATCGCGTGGCGCGACACCTTCGACCCCTACCTCGTCGATCTGTTGCACGAGATGTGGGCTGGTAGGAGCGATGGTGCACTCGATGTCGGCGGAGCGGAGCGGCGATCGACCGAGGGTCTATGAGACGCGATCAGGTATCGCTGTATTCGCCGGCGATCGGTTCGGAAGGATCGTTGGTCGCGTACGGCCACTACGGACGTCCGCTTCTGGTTTTCCCATCGCAGCAAGGTCGCTGTACCGACTACGAAGAGCGGGGCATGATCGGGTCGATCGCGGGATTGATCGACGATGGCAAGGTGAAGGTGTACGCGGTCGACAGCTTTGATTCAGACAGCTGGCATGCGGAGCACCTCCCGCTAGAAGCGCGGGCCCAACGCGGAAAGTTGTACGAGGACTGGATCCTGAACCAGGTCGTTCCATGGATAGGCGACGACTGCGGCGGCTTGCAGCCGATCATGGTGACCGGATGCAGCTTCGGCGCCTACCACGCCGCGAATTTCTCGCTGCGCCGCGGCGATCTCTTCCCCGTTGCGATCTGTCAGAGCGGCGTCTATGACGTGTCCGCAGTGGGGTGGGGCGACAAAGGCAACGATTTCTACTTCAACAACCCGATGGATTACGTTGCCAATCTCGAGGGCGATCACCTCAACTGGCTGAGAAGCCAAGTGACACTCGTCCTCGTGTGCGGGCAGGGGCAGTGGGAGGACACGACGGGCGCATTGGAATCGACCAAACGGTTCGCGGGATTACTGACCGAAAAGGGGATCCGTCACGAGATGGATCTGTGGGGCTATGACGTTCCACACGACTGGCCCTCGTGGCGTGCACAGATCGCGCACCAGCTCCCCAGGTTCTGCTCATGACTACCGAGCACCTGGTAGGTCTTCTGCTCGGCACCGAGGAAGATTGGCCCGGCGCGTTCGAGTCCGTTATGGCGCGTCTCAAGCCCGAGATTCGTTTTAGAGGCGAGGTTCACACCTTTGATCTCGAGCGGATCACGATCGAGCCTTTCGATCTGCGGGCCGAGCCTCGTTATTCACTCGTTATCGATCGACTCGCGCACTGGTATTACGTGCCGCGGGAGTGGCTGAAGAAGATCGCGTTGATGAACGACGTCTATCTCTTGAACAATCCGTTCACGTTCCAGTCGATGGAGAAGCACTCTGCCTATTGCGCCATGATGCGGCTCGGCTTGAAGATCCCAACGACGTGGATGCTTCCCACCAAGAAGCCACCGGAGAACGAGCGATTCCCTTACACGGCATCCAAGTACAACCAGTCGTTCTCGCTCGAAGAAGTCGCAGCCCAGGTCGGCTACCCCCTGTACATGAAGCCGTTCGACGGCGGTGCTTGGGTCGGCGTCACGCGGGTGGCCCACGATGCCGAGCTGCACCGGCGTTACGACGAATCCGGTGAGCGATTGATGCATCTCCAGAGCGCGCTAGAAGACTTCGAGGTATTCGCGCGCAGCCTGTCGATCGGAGCCGAGACGATGGTCATGCATTACGAGCCGAGTCGGCCGCTCCACGATCGCTATCAGGTCGACCACGGTTTCCTGACGCCGGCTCAGGGCGAGGAAGTCTTGATCATCTCAAGGCTGGTGAATGCGTTCTTCCGCTGGGAGTTCAACTCGTGCGAGATGATCGTCAAGTCCGGGCAGGTGCATCCGATCGACTACGCCAACGCGTGTCCGGACATGTCACTGATCAGCCTCCACTACTACTTCCCGTGGGCGATCAAGACGCTCGTGAAGTGGTCGATCTTCTGCGCCGTCACCGGCCGGAGGATGCGCGTCGATCAGGACACGAGGCGCTTCTTCGACATCGGCGACGATGAGAGCCTGTCCTACGAACAGAAACTCGACGGCTACCGCGGATTGACCGATGAGTACTTCGATCTCGGGAGCTACCACGAGTTCTGCGCCGAGCACCTAGCCGACATAGACGCCGCGATGGTCGAGTACATCGAAAGTGATGATTTCGATCGGCTATTGGTGGAAACGGTTACGTCGACCTTCCCGCGGCAGGAGCACGAGCAGTTCGTCACGCATTACCGCGGGCTCCTGGCGGCCTGGGCGCACGACGAGAGGTCGACAGCGACCGCCTGAGCCGGCCGATAGGAACTCTTTTCCAGAAAAGCGCTCCGACTCGCTAAAACCTTGCCCTCAGGGCTAAAACCTTGCCCTCAGGGGCCGAATCTCTACTATGGGGCATAAGAGGTTGAGTGAAGCGTCTGCCGGCCGCGCCCCGCGCCCGGCGGGGGACCGAGGACGGATGACACGATGAGCAGACGCTATTGCTCGGCATGCGGCGCCCAGACCGAAGTCGTCGACGGGTTCTGTCTGCTCGGCCACCGCGTGGACGACCGCGCCAAGGGCGCCACGATGCCTGCCCCTCCGACACCGCCTGAAGAAGCCGCGACCGACGACGTCTCTCCGGTCGGCGACCTCAGAGCGCGCGTGGACAAGACGTTCGAGGACGCGCTCGACGAAGTGTCCGCCGCCCTGGACCCGGTTAGAGATCTCCTGTCTCCTCCGCCACCGCCCGGTGGGGGAACTATCCCGTCCCGTGCGACCTCGACCGTTACCGAGAGCCTTCCAAAACGCGCTGTCGGCGGTGGCTTGCGAAAGCCTGAGCCCACTCTCAGGAACCCCGAGCCGACGATCCGCTATCCGGCGGGAAGAACGCCCGCGCCCACGGCATCGGCTTCGGCATCGGCAACACCGACGGTCGAACGTCCTGCGCCGCTTGAGGTAGAGCCGTCACTTTCCGCCGAAGCGACAACTCTGCCAGACGGCGACGGCCCACTGAAGAACGCTGGTCGAAAGCTCGCGGACGAGGTCAAGGCTTTGGGGATGCGAACGACCTCCTCCACCTATGCGCGCGGCGAGAAGGAAGCAAAGGATCTCGTTACTCGCGCCAAAGCGGAGGCTGCCGCACTCACCAAACAGGCTCAAGAGACCTTCGAAAGAACGACTCGGGAAGCCGATCAACGCCTCGCCGACGCGGCCCGCGAAGCCACCGCTATGAAAGCTCGAGCCGAACGCGACGCCGAGGCGATCCGAGAGGAAGCGCAGAGATCGACGACCGACGACCGCGCTCGGCTCGCGACCGACATCGAGGCGGCTCGCAGCGATCGCAACGAAGCACAACAGGTGCTGGAG
>JAXDJM010000269.1:0-3535 GCA_034665605.1 Actinomycetota bacterium
CTGCATCGGTCGCGCGCTCGAACCAGTCGAGCGCTGCGGACGCGACCTTCAGCTCGCGACCACGTCGCTCGCCCGCGTTGGTGACGAGACGCATATCCTTTCCTGCGAGTGCCAGCTTGAAGTTCGCCGGATACGAGCCGGACTCGATGTTCGAGCGCTTCGCCTTGACGGCTGCGCCCAGCGGGGTTTCCTCCAAGACGTCCAGCAGCTGGCCGCGCTCAAGACCCAGCGCCTCGCCGAGAGACAACGCTTCCCCGACACCTGCGATCGCCGTTCCCAAAGTCGAGTTCACCACGAGCTTCATAGCGGCACCGGAGCCCGGCGCGCCGACGTGCCGAATGGATCCCAGTGGCTCGAGCAGCTCGGCTACCTGGGGGTAGGCCGCGTCGGTGGCGCCGACGAAGATCGCGAGGCGCCCCGCGGTTGCTTCTGGAACGCTGCCGCGCACCGGCGCGTCTGCAAATCCAACATCAGCGGGCAATCTGCTGATGACGTCACCGATCGCGTCCGGTCCGACGGTGGACATGTCGATCAGCGTCTGCCCCGCGTGTAAAGAAGTCGCAAGACCCTCATGGCCGAAGAGCACCTGTTCGAGCGCCTCTGGGTTCGCCACCATCGTGATCGTCACGTCGGCTCCGAGCCCAGCCTCGGCCGGCGAGTCCGCGAGCGAGGCCCCGCGGTCGACCAGCGGCTGCGCCTTTTTAGCGGTGCGGTTCCAAACGGTCACGTCGTTGCCGGCGTCGAGCAAACGCGAGGCAATCGGGGCCCCCATCATCCCGAGTCCGAGAAATCCGATCTTCGCCATCTGTCTTCCTCTCCTTCTACGTTCCATCATTTGATCGCCTGCCCGACGCTCTGCTGCCACGGGCCGTTCGCGGATATCCCATGCTTCACAGATCCGTCGACGTCCACAGCTCGCATCTTGGCGCGGTCGCCGCTCAGGTCCTCGCCTGTTCAGTCACTGACTCGATCGAGTTTTCCACAAGAACCACATCTGTTTTAGAAGTTGAATAGGGGAGAAGTGATCGAGAAGCGCAGATCGGATCCCAAGGAAACGAAGGTTCCGAAGAACACGATCGCTGCTGCGAGGATGATGACGTTCCGGTAGAAGGCCTGTTTCTGAGCGGTCTTCTCCGTCTCGTCCTCCACCGTCCAGAAGCGATGGAAGAAGAGAGTGGCTGGGATCACGAAGACGCCAATCATCAGGGCCCCCAGATCGGGCCAGACCCCGAGGCTTAGGGACGCGGCGCCTAGAACGAGCCACACTCCCGCTACCCACCCTGCGACGGCCGGGATCGGGAACCCCACTTGCTTCGCGTACCCCCTCATCATTTGATCTCGCTTGAAATGACCGACCCCGGCCACCGCGCCAAAGAAGTACGCAAACAAGATGCGCCCGATAAGAACCAGAACCCCCGCTGCGTCGCTCATTTCTCAGTCCTCTCCAGCGTCGCTTTGAAGTAGGAACTTGCATTCGCAAGCAGGTATTCCCCCGGCCTTGCCGAGCGATAGATTGAACAACCGGCAAGAGGAAGGTGGTTACCACGTCCGATCCTTCTGATCGTTCACTCGCGGAGCATCCGTCGCAAGCAGGTGTCCCGCGCACTAAGGGACCGACCCGCACCTACGAACGCGAAGAACTAGCAGTCGTGTGGGACGCGACTCGCTGCACCCACGTTGCCGAGTGTCTAAATGCTCTTCCCGAAGTCTTTGATGTCACGAGACGCCCGTGGGTCGACATAGACGGCGCAGACGCAGAGCAAATCACCGCCGCGATCCGCCTGTGTCCGACGGGCGCGCTCAAATACGAGTCGCGGGGACAGTTTCCTGCCGAAGAGTCCGATGAAGTCACTACTGTGCGAGCAGGGAACCTCGGCCCGCTCTACCTCCGCGGCAAAGTGCGCCTGGTGGACGGACATGGGCGACTGATAGCAGAAGAAACACGGGTTGCACTCTGTAGGTGTGGAGCCAGCGCTAATAAGCCCTACTGCGACAACAGTCATCGCCTCGTCCGCCAACATCGTGACGTTCCCGAAGACCAGGCATAACCGTCGAGCTCAAACTCAGGGGATAAGCAGGATCACTATCCCGCGCCGGATGGCGGTAGCGAGCGCTTGCAACTTCGAGTGACTCTCCAACTTCGGCAGGATCGACTGGACCTGGTTCCGCACGCTTCGCTCGCTCAATCCGAGACGCTCCGCTATGGCGTGGTCTGGAAGACCTTCTGGGAACAGCTTCAATATCTCGAGCTCTGTGGGGGTCAGGTTGGTTCCCTGCCACCCCGTTCCTTTAAGGGAGTACTCCAACACCCGCCCAAGTACAGCCCGCGGGATCACGGTTTCGCCTCGCATCACGGCTCGAACCGCGGTCGCTACATCTTCTAATGACAGGTTCTTAGAGACGAAGCCGGAACACCCCGCATCTATCGCGGCGATGACAACTGCTTCTTGCTCGAAGGCGCTGACCATGATGGTTCTTGTGCCGGCCTGACTTCGTAGCTGCCGGATCAGGTCGACCCCATCGCCATCGGGGAGTGGGTAGCCGGTGGTCACGATGTCGGGGCGGAGGTCGCTTGCCATAGTCAAGGCTTGCGTCAGTCCGGTGGCGGTGCCAACCACGTCCATGTCGTCCTGCGCGTCGAGGAAGATCCCCAGCGCTTCCCCAAACATCGTTTCTGTATCGACGATCAGTAGGTCCATCGTTTTTCCATCCAAGAGACGTTCGTAGGAAAAAGTCCATTATGTGACTCGTCTAGGGCCTGATTGTCGAAAATCAAGTTAATCCTGGTGGGGGGCGGTTGCCTGTACATATAGCAACGGCCCGTCCCGATTCATAGGAAGCGGCACATCAGACGCACGCCAATGCCGCCCAACTTACCGAGGGGACGACATGGAAACGAACCTCACGCTCCCAGAGCAGAGCGAGATTCCGGTTCACAAATGCCCACGCGCTCGCATCGTTGATTTTCTTCGAGGCAACCTGTGGATGCCATTCCTCGTGCTCGGGCTCGCTGCGTTGGCGTCCTATTTCCTCTTGTTCAAAACGGAGAATTCAAACAACCTCGCCGAGACGATCATCAACCTAACGTGCGCGGCGGCGATCTTCCTGGGCATCCAACGGAACCAGCCTGCCAATAAGACCGCCTGGTACTTCATCCTGGCCGGCTTCACGGTCTTCGGACTCGCAAACATCCCGACCACTTATTGGATCTGGTCAAGTGGAGGCACGCAACCCTTTCCAAGCATCGCGGACGCCGGCTACTTATCGACTGGGCCCCTCATATGTATCGGGCTCGTGCTCTTCATCCGTAATCGCGAACATCTCAAGCGCAACAGGGGCTACATCATCGATGCCGCGATCTTTGGGGTAGGTGCCGGCTTCCCGATTTATACGCTTCTTATCGCCCCAAACCTGTTCGATCCGGGAGTCCCGCTCTTGTCGAGACTCGTCTCGGCCGCATACCCGACAGCGGACGTGTTGCTCATCGGGGTCGCGATTGCCTTCATCCTTGGCCCCGGTCGGCGGAGTCTTGCTT